>JBJTAQ010000799.1:0-10664 GCA_046090945.1 Pirellula sp. | reverse complement strand
TGCTTGATCAAACGGCTGCCAAGGGAATCATTCACGTTAACAAAGCGTCACGGACCAAGAGCCGTTTGAGCCAATTCGTCAAGAAAGCATCCGTCGCCTAGGCTTGCCAAAAGGCTTAGGCAGCGTTGACTTGCCCCACCGACGCCCCGACTCCGCGAAAAAGCCCTACAACCCAGCTCCGAGCTGGGTTTTTTTATTGGCTCTATTCAGGTCGCGACGGAAAGACCGTTTTTTTGGGCAACAAATCTCGGAAAAATCCCTCCGCCTGTAGTTCCGCTTCGAATCGCCAAAGGATCTAACCGATCCTACCTTTCCGGAAACGCAGATTTCTTGCCCCTTCGACGAGCAGATGATGAGATTTGATCGCAATCGGTATTTCATGTTGGGAATTGTCCTGTTGTTGCTGGGTTTGCAGTTTCGCTTGGTCGATAGCTTCGTGCTCAACGAGACCAGCACCCGAGCCCTGCACAAGGTGATGAAGACCAAGTCGGTGGATGCCAACTCGATGGCGACGAACGTTTTCATGCAAACCGCACCATCCCCGAAGAAAACGCTCCGTCCACCCCGGTGGCTTGGCTTCGTACTCCTGACCGCAGGTGGAATTGTAGCCCTACACGCGTTGGTCTTGCCCAAATCCAGCTAAGTCGGACCGCCCTGCGAGGGTGAATTCCGAGCATTTGACGTTGATTTGATCTGGATTTTGTCTATAAATCTTCAGACCTCGGGGCCGACACAGGCCCTTGTTCTCGGTCCCTACACCCTTTTGCTTGTCACAAGACTAGGTCTCGATCATGAAAGACGGCATCCATCCAAAGTATTTCGAAACCAAAGTGACTTGCGGTTGCGGCAATAGCTTTCAGACGCGAAGCACCCGCAAGGAACTCAAGGTCGACATATGCAATGTCTGCCATCCGTTCTACACCGGCAAATTGAAGTTTGTCGACACCGCCGGCCGGATTGAGAAGTTCCAGAACAAGTTCGCCGCCGGAACCTACGCTAGTCTTCAGTCTCCCAAGAAGCCGGCTTCGAAGAAGAAGTAGCTACTCCATCGCGTTTGGCTGGTCGATTAGCCCAGCGTCGATGGCAATCTAAAAAACTGCTCGCTGCATGATTGCCAACGCAACTTGCAGCGTTTTTTTTTGCTCACTTTTTTTCGACCTCAAGCATTCGCCAATACCGATGAAGATCCGCGAACAACTCGAACAAACCCTGGATCGTTTTACCGAGCTCGAGCAGATGATGTCCGACCCGGCGGTCTTGGCCGGTGAATCAGGCAGCATGGCTAATATCCTGCGCGAACACGGAGGGCTTTCAAAAACCGCTCTGAAGTTCCGGCGGTACAAGAAACTCTCCGAGGACCTCAAGGACCTTGCCCCGATGCTCGCATCGTCGGATGAGGAGGAGAAGGCCATGGCCCAGGAAGAGGCCACGGCGGTCCGACAGGAGCGGGAAGACATTTGGAATGAGTTGCTCGAGTTATCCATCGGTGGTGAGGACGCAAACCGCACCCGTTGCGTGATGGAAATTCGGGCAGGCACCGGAGGCGAAGAAGCGGCTTTGTTCGGTCGCGATCTTTTCGAGATGTACCGTCGCTATGCCGAGGCCAAGGGTTGGAAAATCGAAATCATGGACTCAAGCCCTAGCGAACGGGGAGGCTTCAAGGAAATCATCCTATCGATCGAAGGCGATGGAGCTTATCGGGAACTCCAGTTCGAAAGTGGTGGACATCGCGTGCAACGTGTTCCGGAGACGGAAGCCCAAGGACGCGTGCATACATCGGCTGCCACCGTCGCGGTGATGCCCGAGCCCGAAGATATCGAAATCGATCTTAAACCTGAGGACTATCGACTCGACAAATTCTGCGCCTCGGGACCCGGCGGTCAGCACGTCAACAAAACCGAATCGGCCGTCCGGCTTACGCACCTCGAGACCGGCATCGTCGTACAGTGCCAAGACGAAAAAAGCCAGCATAAGAACTTAGCCAAAGCCATCCGCGTTCTGAAAACTCGGCTCTACGAAGCCAAGCGTGAAGCCGAACGCCAACAGCGATCCAAAGAACGCATGTCGCTGATCGGTTCGGGCGATCGATCCGAGCGAATTCGCACCTATAATTTCCCTCAGAACCGATTGACCGACCACCGCATCAATCTGACTCTCTATAAACTAGATCAAATCATCACAGGGAACCTCGAACCGGTCTCCCATGCACTCCTGGAATACGAGCGATCGATGCTTCGCGATGACGAAGCTGCTTGACGCTATCGACTCCAACTCGAGCCATCATCCAAGCAAGGACGCACCAACATGAGCGACAGCGGATCAGCACCAACCGATGCCTGGACCATCCTGCGCATGCTCCAGTGGACGACCGAGCATCTGAAAAAAAACGGGTCACAATCCCCAAGGCTCGATGCAGAAGTCCTCTTTGCACACGCCCGAAAATGCCAACGTATCGATCTTTATGCTGCTTTCAACGAAGAGCCCGCCGAGGAGGTCAAAGCCGTCTTCCGCGACTTGGTCAAACGCCGCGCAATCGGCGAACCGGTCGCTTATCTTGTCGGCAAGAAGGAGTTTTTCTCTCTGTCCTTTAACGTCTCTCCGGCCTGCTTGATCCCGCGCAATGAGACAGAACACATAATCACCGAATGCATCGATCGGATCAAAAAATTATCAGGCCCCATACGCATCGCAGACGCTTGCACCGGTAGTGGCTGCATCGCGATAACGATCGCGAAGGAATGCCAGCGATTGAATGTTTTGGCAAGCCTGATCGCAACGGATCTGTCGAGCGAAGCTCTGGCGGTTGCTGAGCAGAATGTCCAACTGCACCAAGTGCAAGACCGAGTTGAGTTGGTCCAAGCAGACCTGCTAGATCCGCTCCCGGATTCCTCGTGCGATTTTGTACTGAGCAACCCTCCCTATGTTTCTGAGGAGGAGTACCTCAAGCTCGACAAGTCCGTTCGAAACTATGAGCCCAAAATCGCTCTGGTCGCAGCCAACAGAGGAACGCAGATCATCGAGCGACTCATCGCCCAAGCTTCCAAAAAACTCAAGCCGGGAGGTTGGCTGATCTTCGAGCACTCACCGATGAATGCCAACGAATGCATGGAAATGTTGACAAAAGCCCCAACCCCGAACGGTCCTTGGGCCGATTTGCGAACCGTCAAAGACCTAGCCGGTCTACCTCGCGTGAGCATCGCTCGCCGACCCTGAGGGCCCGGTTTTCGTTACATTATTCCAACAGCACTTCCCACGGATTCCCAACCCCTAACGGTATTGGCCTATGACTGTCGAAAACTTGATGGACAAACTGGTAGCTCACTGCAAAGCCAACGGCTTTATGTTTCAGTCTAGCGAAATTTATGGTGGACTCAATGGATTTTGGGATTACGGTCCACTGGGCGTCGAGCTCAAGCGAAACATCAAGGAGGCTTGGTGGAAGGACATGTACCAAAGCCACAACGAATTGGCTCAACCGGCAAATGCGCCCAGTACGTTCGACATGGTTGGTCTGGATTGCACCATCATCATGCACCCCCAGGTCTGGAAATGCTCTGGCCACTACGATCTTTTTCACGACTACATGGTCGACTGCCGGAAAACCAAGAAACGATACCGCTTTGACCAAGTCCGTGGTCGCTGGGTCACTTACGGCGAAAAACGAGTCTTCGTCACCACCATGGCAGAACCAGAGCAGGAGCAAGAGGACATCGCTCGGCGGGCGCTGAAACTCTTCAATCTTCGATCCAAGGAGATCGAAAAACTCCAATTTGGGGATCGTGTTCTGACCCTCGATAAACTCACCGATGCCGATCGGGCAAATACACTCGGGCCCGATGCGGACGAAGTCGGCACGCTGACAGATCCTCGCGAATTCAACCTGATGTTCAAGACCTATGTCGGTGCACTTAGTGGAGAGGAAGGCGCTGCCTTTTTGCGACCTGAAACCGCACAAGGTATCTTCGTCAATTTTAAAAATGTCGTCGACAGCACCCGCATCCGAGTCCCTTTCGGTGTCGCTCAGATTGGAAAAAGCTTCCGAAATGAGATTACCCCGAGAAACTTCACGTTCCGATCTCGCGAGTTCGAGCAGATGGAAATCGAATTCTTCTGCCATCCAAACCAATCGTCCGATTGGTATCAGTACTGGAGAAATCGTCGCTTGCAGTGGTACAAAGATCTCGGACTAGACTCCGATCGACTGCGGCTCCGCGAACACGAACAAGACGAACTGAGCCACTATTCGTGCGGAACAGCGGACATCGAGTACGCTTTTCCATTCCTCCCACCTGGCGAGTACGGAGAGCTCGAGGGAATCGCCCACCGGGGTGATTTTGACCTCCGAAGCCATTCCGAAGGGAAGCTCGATCCCAAGAAACGTCCGCTCGAGGTCGAGGTCGACGACCAGGGCAATCCTCGCCACCGTGGTAGTGGCAAGGATCTGTCCTACCGCGACGACCTGAGCAATGAGCGGTACATCCCGCACGTGATCGAACCCTCGGCAGGTGCCGATCGAGCGACATTGGCGTTTTTGTGCCAAGCGTACACCGAGGTCCAATCGTCCGAATCAGGGGGCAAATTTGAATCCCGAGTCGTGATGCGATTCCACCCCCGTATCGCACCCTATAAAGCCGCCGTACTCCCACTGGTCAAAAAAGATGGGATGCCGGAAATAGCCGCCGAGATCTACGGAGCACTGAAGAAAAAATTCAATGTCTTCTATGATGAAAAAGCAGCCATTGGCAAACGATACTGGAGGCAGGACAAGATCGGTACGCCTTACTGCATCACCGTCGATAGCCAAACCCTGGTCGATCGTACGGTCACGATCCGCGAACGCGATTCGATGGATCAATGGCGAGTCCACATCGATGATGTCGTTGCAGAAATCGAAAAGCGCATCTGCTGACAATGAGCGATCATCGACAAGGTGAACTGTTCCCCAGCGATGAAACTCCCTGGGAAATCGATGCGCAATCGACCGTATTGGCCGCGCACGTGGTCTTTCCCGAAGCCCCCTTTGGTCCTTACTCCTACCGCATCCCCGAGGATTTGGCTGGCAAGATCCAACCGGGCATGCGAGTGATCGTACCGCTGGGAAAAGGGGACCGCGAGATCACTGGCTATACGCTCGGCGTCGAGACTCTCAAACAGTATCGTCAAAACCTTAAGCCTATTCTTCAATGCTGCGATGAAGCGCCGCTGTGCAGCGCGAATCTCCTGGAACTCGTCCGATGGATGAGCAAGTACTACTTGGTTCCAGCAGGTCAGGTCATCGAAGCGGTCGTACCGGCGGGTGTTCGCGCAGGGGCTGGCACTCGAAACCAAACCCTGCTTCGTCCGACCGACAAGGCAAGCGATGACGCATTTGTCGCTTCCTTGCCGACCAAACAAAAACAAACACTCGTCCAGCTAATCCTCGCAAATGAACCCCTTGCACCCGAACAACTCCGCTCGCTTGCCAATTGCTCCGATGGCGTTATTAAGAAACTTCGCGAGACCGGATTCATCGAAAGCTACACCGAACGGGTCATGACCTTCGAGTCGAACGATTCTGGGCCGCTCGACGAGAAGATTCCTGTACCTGCATTGACGGTCGACCAGCGGATCGCACTGCAAACCATCTTCGGTGCTCTCGACTCGCAAAAACACTCGACCATCCTGCTGCACGGAGTGACCGGGAGTGGGAAAACCGAAGTCTACATGCAAGCGATCGAGAAGACGGTCGGTTTTGGCCGCCAGGCGATCGTCCTGGTCCCCGAGATCAGCCTCACACCCCAAACGCGATCGCGATTCCAAAACCGTTTTCGTTCGGTGGCTGTTCTGCATTCGAATATGAGCGGCCCTGAGAGGCACTTCCAATGGCGGCGTATCAGCAGCGGGGATGCCCAAGTTGTCGTTGGACCTCGCAGTGCGATCTTTGCACCCGTACCGAATCTCGGCCTAGTGATCCTCGACGAAGAGCACGAGAACTCTTTCAAGCAAGAGACTATCCCACGATACCATGCCCGCGATGTAGCTATCCATCGCACTTTCCTCGAACAAGTCCCCTTGGTTCTAGGTTCTGCCACCCCATCCTTGGAAACGTATCACCGGGCTAAGAAAGGGGCTTACAAATACGTTTCACTTCCGAGGCGAATTCTCAATCGACCGATGCCCGAGGTTCGCACCATCGATCTTCGTGTCAACCGTATCGATGTCAACCAAGGCAGTTTGTCCAAGCCCCTGTTGCAATCGATGCGACGAGTCCTCGATGAAGAAGGTCAGATCATTTTACTTCTGAATCGTCGCGGTTATTCGACTCGGGTCCAGTGCCCCTCGTGCGGTTTTGTACTCGGTTGCCCAGACTGCGATCTGCCCCTGACGTTTCATCGCGATGGCAATAAAGTCATGTGCCACTACTGCGATTACACCATCGCAACGCCTCAGCAGTGTCCCAAATGCTCCTTTGACGGTATCCGTTTCTCCGGTCTTGGAACTCAGCGATTGGAGCTCGAGGTCCAAGCCCGTTTTCCAGATGCACCGATTGCCCGCATGGACTCCGACACCATGCGTAAACCGGGAAGTCACGAACGAACCCTCGGCGACTTTCGATCCGGTCGCACCAAGATCTTGATGGGTACTCAAATGATCGCCAAGGGGCTGGACTTCCCCAACGTTTTGCTGGTGGGAGTCATCCAAGCTGACACGACCCTTCACTTCCCCGACTTTCGAGCATCCGAAAAGACCTTTCAGCTCATCACCCAGGTAGCGGGACGAACGGGCCGTGGAGAGAAAGCCGGCGAAGTGCTTGTTCAAACGTTTTCACCCGAACATCCAGCGATCCTCGCGGCTTGCAAGCACGATTTCTTGGGCTTTGCCGACTTGGAACTCCAGCATCGCGAACCCTTCGAATACCCACCCTATGGTTCCTTGGCCAGGATCATCTTTCGCGGCGAAGTCCAGGATCAGGTCGAACAGTTCGCCGAAAGTGTTGTCAGCAAAGCTCGTTCTCTGGTGGCCAAGCATGGCTCGAAGGTACGCGTCCTAGGACCAAGCTTACCCCCAATCCCGAAACTTCGTGGTCACCATCGATTCCACGCCATGATGATCACCCAGCAACCCGGAGCGCTGCATGCGGTGCTCCAAGAGATTCAGGCGACAACCAAACTTCCCGAAGGAATTCTTTACCTGATCGATATCGACCCAATCGATATGCTCTAGCCTGTGTCGGGTGAGTGGCTCTTTATGGTATATTCGGTTGAGTTTTCTCCAAACCCAATCCCCAATAGCCTATCGGTTCACTTGCCAACATGAGACTCACAATTCTGTTCCTGCTGGTGATTGCTACCCAAGCCGCTTTGGCCGCGATATCGACGGCTCAAGACGCTCTGGTCACATCGGTGGCACGGCAACCTCTGGAAGCATCAACCAAACGACTGCGAGAAGCGATGCGGTTTCTAGGCGAACCGCTCGACGATGCAATTGAAAATTCTCTCCTGCAACTGGAAAACCAGACCGATGATTCGGTGGTCATCGCTGAGATCCAAAAAACGCTCGACCCGCTATGCCTAGCCGTGGTGACAATCAACCCCGAAAGCCGCGTCAAAGTATCTGCTGGACCGATCCAACCAAGGTTAATTGAAAAAGGTTGGCGAACGTTCCTCGTGAAGGTCATCAATGAAGCCGGGGTTACCGCACCTCTCCGCTGTTCGAGTCCACAAGCCCAGAGCATGGTCCGACAAAGTACCTCGGCTGCCGACCCGGAACTGAGAATCTCTCCTGCCGAGTCGGCTCGACGCTGGCTCGATATCTCGATGCCAATCCAAGAACCGATGGTCACAAACCTTTCGGGGCTCAAGGTCGAATACCGAATTGTGCAACTCTACAGCCGCGATGCCGGCCCCCTCGAAGCCACCTTGGCCTTCGATGTCGGACAAGGAACTCAGGACTTGGGCTTTCGAAGCGAAATTCCAGTCCTGTTCCGCGCGCAGCCTAGCCAAGCCGTCACGCTGAGCATTCGAGATCATGATGGCAAAAGAACAACTTGCGCTCTGCTGATCCGAGACGCTCGTGGTCGGGTGTACCCAAATCCCGCTCGAAGGCTTGCTCCGGATTTCTTCTTCCACCCCCAAATCTACCGAGCCGATGGTGAAACGGTCATCCTGCCGGCTGGCAAGTACACGGTAACGGCCTCGCGAGGACCTGAGTACCTCGAGACGAATCTCGAATTCACAGTCCCAGAGAAAGAGTCCGCCGAGGCGATGCGGATCGAGCTCAAACGCTGGATCCACATGGCTGACTTGGGATGGTACTCAGGGGACCATCACGTTCACGCCGCAGGATGCGCTCACTATGAAAACCCAACGCAGGGAGTGACCCCCGAAGACATGATGCGCCATATCTTAGGCGAAGACCTCAACGTCGGCTGCGTGCTGAGTTGGGGACCTTGCTGGTACCACCAAAAGCAGTTCTTCGATGGCAAAGTATCGAAGCTTTCGCGAAGCGATTATCTGATGCGCTACGATGTCGAAGTCAGTGGCTTTCCGTCCTCGCATGCAGGACACCTGTGCTTGCTGAACCTGGTCGAAGACGACTATCCGAACACCAAAAAGATCGAAGATTGGCCGAGTTGGACCATTCCTATCCTCAAATGGGGGCAAGAACAGGGAGGAATTGTCGGCTACAGTCATAGCGGCTGGGGACTGGCACTTCCAGACTACATGCCAGATGGCTCGCGAGGGCCACTGCCGAATACATGGGGGGGTAGTAAACCTGGACAAGCCGGTAGAGCTGCCGACAAGTTACCCGATTACGCGATGCCTCCGTTTGATGGAATCGGCGCAAACGAATACATCGTCGCCGCACCAAATGACGCTTGCGATTTCATCTCGACCGTCGACACCCCTGCGGTTTGGGAATTGAATATTTGGTACCACGTTCTCAATACCGGCCTCAAGACACGCATCAGTGGCGAAACCGATTTCCCATGCATCTACGGCGAGCGAGTCGGGCTAGGACGCGTCTATGTTCAGATCCAGAACAAGCAACCGGTAACTTACGATCAATGGGTCAGAGGACTTTATGATGGACGCAGCTACGTCGGGGACGGTGCCAGTCATATTCGAAATTTTGCTGTCAACGATCGGCAATTAGGCCAGATCGACTCACAGCGCCGAGCCAGTGAATTGCATCTCGAGGAACCCGGCAAGGTCCAAGTCACCGCGAGCCTAGCAGCTTGGCTGCCCATCGAAGTCAGCCAGCAAGCAAAACAGATCAAGGGCCGAAGGCTCGACGAAAAACCTTACTGGCACATCGAACGAAGTCGCATCGGTAGTTCGCGCAATGTCCCAGTTGAATTGATCGTCAATGGACAAGCCGTAGCCAGTCAGGAGATGCCTGCTGATGGGAATTGGCAAGATCTCAGTTGGGATATCGATATCCAGCGATCAAGTTGGGTAGCTATACGTGTATTCCCCTCAATGCATACGAACCCAATTTTTGTGCACGTCGACGGCAAGCCGATATGCCCAAACAAGAAGAGCGCCCAATGGTGCCGCGACGCAGTGGAGGTTTGCTGGAATAAAAAACGGCCTCAAATCAGGCCTGAGGAAACAGATGCTGCCCAGGCCGCCTACAACGCTGCACGCGAATACTACGATCGGGCCATCGCTGAGTCGCCCGAGTGACCCATTAGGCAGCTTTGCGTGAAAAAGTGATAATCAACGGCTCGGGCTGATCGGCCCGGATCTCACAGAGACCTTCTGAGCCTCTTTCCAAACCGGGGCTCTTGGCCCCTAAAAGTCGCATCAGCTCCGAAACCAAATCGCGCGATTCGGCCGAGTGGATCCAAAGACTCACTCCTAACTGCTGAATACGTGCGATCTGATTCTCAAGCACCAAGAGTCGATGGGTCCAAAGTGCTGGCCAATGGCTATCGAGCAATTTGGACAGTTCCCTCAGGTTCGATGCACAGAGCCCATGCTCTTGGGCGTTGGCAAGGATTTCCTCGCGATCTGACTTGCTTGCAAGCATCAACATCTTGGCCGATTCGACCGACTCACTCAACTTTGCAACTTGGCTCATATCCTGCCGAAAATAGGCGGAACGCAGATCGCATAGCATTCGCTCCCAGCAGCTCAGTGTCTCGGTGAACTGATCCAACCAATTTCCGATGCGATGAACAACAACAGGTACCATATCCATGATCCGGGGGCTGTAGAAACGACAAGATGTTTCGAAGCCAAGCTGCGAAACATCTCGCGGAATTTTGACGCTGTGTATCTCTCTCGACAACTTAGAAGTTGTACGTTACACCCAAGTCGATGCCGTGCAGATAGTACGACTCGGTATTGAACCGGTTGACCGGTGCCGTCGTCGGTGGATTGATGATTCCAAAGACATCGACATTGGTATCGACTTGGCTCGCTGCCATAGCGACTTCAGGCAATATCACAACCGTATAGCCCACACCGACTTGGAATCGACCTAGTTGGTATCGCAACCGAGCGTTCATCTCTGGGATGAATGTGAATGCATCGCGAGTAACTGTGCCAATATTGCTGCCTTGGGTGAACAAGCCGCGGTTTTGACGGTCAGGTGAGGATGGGGGTGGTGCAATCTGCTCGTAGTTGCCGCTGATGCTGCTCGTCGAGGTCATGTTGCCCATCGCAACCTTGCCCATC
>JBJTAQ010000798.1:0-5416 GCA_046090945.1 Pirellula sp. | reverse complement strand
GATGTTGCGTTCTGTGCAAGGAAACCGGTTAGGATATCGGTGTTTAGGGGGTTCGAACCACCCATGATTCTCGAAGATTAGGACCACTAGCTAGGCCATGAGTTTGGATCGCGTTCTGCAACCCCTGGTCGCCTGCTTGGGCAACCCTGTTGGGGGAAACCCGACGCAGTTTGTGATGACCAGACTGGCCAGAGAAGCAGAACTCGACTGGCGATTTTTCACCTCCCAGGTCCCCCAGGAAATCTTCGAGACCGCTTTTCGGGGAATCCAAGCGCTCGGAATGTCCGGAGCGGCAATCCTCCCCCCATTTCAAACCTCCGTCGAGCCCTTTCTCGAGTCCATCTCGCCGAATGCCAAAGCGCTAGGGGCCGTCCAAGTTGCCAAGTGGGAATCGGATCGTTGGATTGGAGATGAGACACTCAGTCTGGCCATTCTTCGAGCCATGATCCATCGGATATCGACCAAGTTGACTCAGGATCCATCAAGTTCCGAAGATTCCTTCAGCCCTCAATCCCTGGGCGTTATCGGCAATCAACCCTTAACCCAAGCCCTTGAATTGGTCCTGACGGCAGTCCCTGGTGATTATTCCGTCGTTCGCTGCGATCTGTCCGTTCGAAAAAACAAAACCCCAGCCGAAGAGAATGCTACGGAGTCGAACTCGATATCCAATGCTTTGGGAGCCGATGAGACTCAGACAGAAAACTCGCCGACGACAGATCGGCCGATCCGAGCACTGATCATCGAGCAGCTCGATGCAATCCAAAGCATCAGCAGCCAAGCGAGATTCAAATGGTTCAAAGAATCCAAATGGGCACAGCATCCGGTAGCTATCTTAGTACCACCGATGACCGGTTGGATTGAGGCGACCGAAGAAAGATCTCAGTGGATCGAAGAACTCGAATCCCATCAGATCGAATTGATCGATGAACTCGAAGTCTTAACCCATCAATTTGCCATCAATTTTGAGTTTTGGACCGGCTACGAACCACCTTTGGATTCGATCCGGGAGTCTCTTGAAGAATATCTGCAATGGTAACTCGACGCGCGTTTCTAACCCAATCCGCCAACGGATTTGGTGCCGTGGCTTTTACCGCCATGATGGCACAAGCACAAAACCCGAGTTCAAACCTCGCTCCGAGTCAATCGGTTGCAGATGGCAAGTACCACTTTCCACCAAAGGCCAAGAGCGTCATCTTTTTATACATGGACGGAGGTCCCTCGCAAGTCGACACCTTTGATCCAAAACCATTGCTCACCAAGCATCACGGCCGCAATCCAGGTGAACTCTTCGAGGTCGCGCCAACGCAATTCAATAACAACGGGACTCTCATGGCCAGCCCTTGGACGTTTGCCAAGCACGGCCAAAGCGGTATCGAAATCAGCGACCTGTTTCCCAACATCGCCAAGCATGCCGACAAGCTGGCGGTAGTTCGCTCGATGACTTCGAAGTTTCCTGAACACACCTCGGCCAACTATTTCCTGCACACCGGTCACGGTTTGCAAGGCCGTCCGAGCATGGGCGCTTGGGTCACCTACGGCCTTGGTTCCGAGTGCGAAGACTTGCCCGGATACATTGTCCTCAACGGAGGACTGATCCCACCAGGAGGACTCGATTGCTTTGGTAGCGGTTTTTTGCCCGCGACGTTCCAAGGTTCAGTGCTGCGACCCAGCGGAAACAGTCTTGCGAATGTTCGCCCTTTGGAGCCAACTCTGGAACTGCAGAAACACAAACTGGAACTCTTGCGACAACTCGACAGCCAAACCGTCGAAAGGTACGGCAAGCACGATGCGATCGAGTCGGCGATTGCCAACTACGAATTAGCATTCAAAATGCAGTCGGCCGTACCAGAGGTTTGCGATATCTCTCAAGAGACCGCCCAGACTCAAACCATGTACGGGATCGATCATGAATTCGGCCCTACGAAAACATTTGCTCGTGAATGCCTCATGGCCAGGCGACTCGTCGAACGCGGTGTTCGCTTCATTCAATTGACTTGCCCGAACTGCGGCCACGATCGTTGGGATCAACACTCGAACCTGAAAGTCGGCCATGAACAGAACGCCAAAGCGGTCGATCAACCGATCGCAGCACTGCTTGAGGATCTCCAACAACGCAGCTTACTCGACTCAACCTTGATCATCTGGTCGGGTGAGTTCGGACGAACACCTTTTGCACAAGGTTCCGATGGCCGAGATCACAATCCATTCGGGTTTTCGATTTGGATGGCAGGGGGTGGAATCAAAGGCGGTACGGTTTATGGTGCGACCGATGAGTTTGGCTACAAAGCGGTCGAGAATAAAGTCGAAATGCACGATCTGCACGCAACAATGCTCTACTGCTTGGGGCTCGACCACACCCGCTCGACGTTCCGCTTCAGCGGTCGCGATATGCGACTGACCGACGTGCACGGAAAAGTGATCTTCGACATCTTAGCCTGATCATGAACGGGGGAATATATGAATTCAAATGCTTTGATAACGCTTGTTGCGTGGACTACCTTGAGCGTGTCGGCACTCGGCAATGAAGCTCGATCGGAATCCAATCCATCACCAAACATCGTATTGATTTTCGCCGACGATCTCGGCTACGGCGATCTTGGGTGCTATGGCCAAGAGCGTTGGAAGACACCGAATATCGATTCGATTGCAAGCAACGGCGTTCGATTCACCGACTTTCATTCATCCCAACCGGTCTGCTCAGCCTCGAGGGCAAGCCTCCTGACCGGATGCTACGCCAATCGGATCGAGATCCACGGCGCGCTCGGACCCTCAGCCAAAAAGGGAATCCACGACGATGAACTCCTATTGCCAGAACTGCTCAAGTCCAAAGGTTACAAGACTTGTGCAGTCGGCAAATGGCACCTAGGCCATCACCAAAAATTTCTACCCCTGCAGCACGGGTTTGATCGCTACCTAGGTCTCCCTTATTCAAACGATATGTGGCCCCACGGACCAGTCGTCAAACCCGGAACCTTTCCCGATCTTCCGCTCATCCAAGGCAATCAAATCATCGATAGCGATGTCGATGCACAAGACCAAGAACGACTGACCGAACAGTACAGTGATTTTGCGATCGACTTTCTCAACGACTCAAAAGACTCCCCATTCTTCCTGTACTTTGCCCACTCGTTTCCTCATGTACCCCTGTACGCAGGAGCCAAGTATCGGGGCAAGTCCCAAGGAGGGATCTATGGAGATGTGCTCGAAGAATTCGATGCCGTAGTCGGTAGGATTCTCAGCTTTCTCAAACAGAACAACCTCGAACAAAACACGCTGGTCATCTTCTCAAGCGACAACGGACCTTGGCTGACCTACGGCGATCATGCCGGATCCGCAGGGCCGTTGCGTGAAGGAAAAGGAACCGTCTACGAGGGAGGCACTCGGGTCCCTATGCTCGCTCAGTGGCCCGGGCATATCCCAGCAGGCAAAGTCCAAGATCAGGCGGCTATGACCATCGATATCTTACCGACCATCGCCCGGATCGTCGGTGCTCGACTGCCATCGCACCCCATCGATGGACTGGATATCTACAACCTGCTCGAGTGTCAACCTGACGCCAAATGCCCCCACGAGGTCTTCTACCACTACTTTCGTCAAGGTGAACTACAAGCCGTCCGCAGCGGACCATGGAAGCTGATGCTACCGCACGATGTCAACTGCATCGTTCCAGACCAGCTCGGATCCAACGGCAAACCTGGAAAGTCCCAGATGCGAAAAATCGTTGAACCGGAACTCTACCATCTAGGTAACGATCTCGGTGAAACCACCAACCTAGCGTCCAAAGAGCCCGAGGTCCTTGCACGACTGATGGCATTGGCCGAACAAGGCCGCAAAGAGCTCGGCGACTCGCTCACCAAGACACAAGGCTCTGGCGTTCGAGCTTCGGGTACCATCGAAGTATCCCAGCGATGAAAACCATCGGCTATTTAGGAGCAAGCGACGGGTGGTACTTTCGAGATCTACAGAGGGCCGCCGAACTTGAACACTGGCCCGAGCCGATCTCGATCAAACCGCTAGCCTTCTCGGATCTGCAAGTGGACTACCTAGGCGGTGCGTCAAGTGTCTTCCGCGCGGACCAAAGCTCCGGCATCTGCGACGCGTTGATCGTGCGCACCATGCCGATCGGATCGCTCGAGCAAACCGTCTTTCGAATGAACGCTCTGCACGTGGCCCAAGCCAACGGTGTGCGTGTGATCAACCCACCGCGCTCGCTCGAAATCGCGATCGACAAGTGGTTGACACTAGAGACCGTCCGCCGATGCGGACTAGCCATCCCTCGAACCATCTGTTGCCAGACTCGCGATCAGGCGATGCAGGCGTGGGAGTCTCTAGGACGATCCTGCGTCGTCAAACCGATCTTCGGGGGCGAAGGGCGTGGGATCATGCGCGTCAGCGATAGCGATATGGCATGGAGAGTCTTTACCACCCTCGAGCAATTACGGGCGGTTATCTATTGCCAAGAGTTCCTCGAGAGTCCAGGCTATGATCTGAGACTGCTGGTCATCGGCGATGCTCTGCTGTGCGTCAAACGGTTCGCCCAAGGGGACTGGAGAACGAATGTCGCTCGGGGTGGATCGGCCGAGGCTTTCGAACCGACGTTCGAGCAGATGCAAATCGCCTTCAAAGCTTGCCGTGCCGTGGGTGCATGGATGGCCGGGGTAGATCTGCTGACCGATACCTCGGGCCGGGATTTGGTCCTCGAGGTCAACGCGGTTCCAGGCTGGAAAGCAACCGCACAGGCGCTCGATGTCGATGTAGCCCGATTGGTTTTGGAAAAGTTGCTGTTTGCATCCGAACTCCAGGATCAATAGCAACCAGTCCTAGCGCACGATCTAGTATACTTATGGATTGAATGAGATCCCAATCCACTCCTCTCCGGTTCTTCCAAGGTGTCATCATTTCCGCTTCAGCCCCCTCCCACTCAGCAAACAAGGCCAATCAATCCGACTTGGATTCGGCGCGATTGAAGGCTTATTTCCGGCTGATCCCAATCCTGTTTCTTTGCTACGTGATCGCCTATATCGACCGTACGAATGTTGGCATCGCAAAAATGACGATGCAAGAGGATCTGCCCGGCTTGAGCGAAGCCATCATCGGTTTTGGCGCTGGAGTATTCTTCATCGGATACTTTCTGTTAGAGATTCCGGGCTCGGTCATCGTCGAGCGTTGGAGCGCCAGAAAATGGATATGCCGAATCATGGTCACTTGGGGAATCATGGCCGCACTAACAGCATTCGTAGCACACCCAGTGCAAATAGGCGGATGGAAACTCTCCGAGAGTATTGTCGGCTCCTGGAATGCTTTGCGAGTCCACATGTTCATTGCCCCAAAGGCCGACGGGACAAACTCATGGCTCGCTGGACTTTGGAACTATTTCTTTGCGAATGAGCTATCTCTCGAAGCCTTCCAGTTCTAC
>JBJTAQ010000797.1:0-2467 GCA_046090945.1 Pirellula sp. | reverse complement strand
CATCGATGTAGGTGAAAACATCGGAGCTCGTCTACCAGCCGACAGCGCCGAAGCCGATACGCGAGTCGCTCGAGCTCGTGCCGAAAGCCGTCGAGCCGAGGCGGTCGCGATGGAGCAAGAGATGTTCGCAAAAATCGAAGAGAGCCGAGCAGCGGTCGTCGCCTCCGAAGCCAGTGTACCGGTTGCAATCGCCGACGCGCTCAAAGGTGGACAGATCAACGTCATGGATTACTACAAACTTAAAAACATCACGGCCGACACCGAAATGCGTCAAAGCATCGCTGGAACCAGTACCACGGGCCCATCGAACACGGCCCAAGCCAGACCCGCAAACTGATCCACAACACTCCTTTAGGATACGGATCTTCAAATCATGGCCGATGAATTAGACGAGTTCCTCAAGCAAGCAGCTCAGCGGCGGATGCAGCGCCAACAGGAAAAGCAAGTTCGCCAAAATCCTGGCGCACCGACTTCAAAACCGCAATCGCGGCCCCCCGCTCCCTCAAAACAAAAATCACCCCCCCCAAAGGATCTTTCCCAAGCTAGACCAGCGATTTTCGAAGACGATCGCTCGATTGCAGATCGAACGTTAGAACCCTCCATTTCACAGCGACATGTGTCGACCAACATCGATCTTGCCGACGAGGGAATCGATGCTTACGTCCGATCGACTATCGGCGATGGGGCGAGCCTCGGAGAACTGCAAAAGCGACCTAACCAGAAACAGCAAGCAAAGAAGAACTCGTCTGAAAACAAGTCCGACGAAAGACCTACAGTCTCTCAAAGTGCAACGAGTCTCGTCGGCTCCTCGGAACTAGTCAAACAACTCAGGGACCCGAAAACACTTCGAATGGCCATCCTGGCCCACGAGATTCTGCGACGCCCCTACCAGTGATCCGTGCCCCCCACCAATCCGTCGGATCTCTCATGACCAAGCCGAATCACTCCAACCGATATCCAGATTTTACTCGAGGTATCGATGGACTCCTGCCCGCGATTGCACAAGATGCGACCACAAAGATGGTTCTCATGATGGCGTGGATGAACCTCCAAGCCTACGAAGAAACCGTCGCCTCGGGCTTTGCAACCTATTTCAGTCGCTCAAGGAATCGACTGTGGCGCAAGGGTGAAGAGAGCGGACACCGCCAGCGAGTCGTAGAAATCCGAATCGATTGCGATGCCGACTGCATCCTGCTACTGGTCGAACAAACAGGAGCCGCTTGCCACGAAGGATATGCGAGCTGTTTCTTTCGCAAAGCAAACGCTGAGGGTTTCGAAATCGATCAAGCGAGATTAGTCGATCCAAGCGCGGTTTACAACCACGCCAAGCCTTCCAAAGATTCTCAATAAACCCGCCAATCAACTCATCGAGAATAAGATAAGAATCTTTCGAGGAATTGGCCAAGATGCCCGAACTGCCAGAAGTTGAAACGATGCGCCGTGGGCTTTTCCCAGCCATCGGAGGCAAAATCACTCGGATCGATTTTCCAATCAATCGCTATCGACCAATCGTCATGAGCCCCACGGCTGATCGTTGGCCAACGAGGATCAAGAACCGATCGATCATCGGTATCGAACGAATCGCAAAACGGGTCCTGATACGATTGGACAACGATGACCGTATCGTCCTACAACCCAAGATGGCCGGTTTGACATTGATCTCCGACCCTCCCACAGCCGAACATGTGCGACTTACGATCTTCATCGAGAATGCCTCTTGCGATCGCATCATCTATTGGGACCGACGCGGACTGGGAACCGCACATGTCTGGTCGGCCGAAGAGTGTCAGTTGCACTTGGGACCCACAGTGCTCGGGCCAGATGCGTTAATCATCACCGAGAACGACTTTTACCATCGCTTCTCAAAACTAAATCGCCCGGTCAAACCCGCGCTTCTGGACCAGCGGCTCGTGGCTGGCGTCGGCAATTTATACGCTTCGGAAATCCTTCATCGAGCAGGAATTGATCCTCGAACCCTCTGCCGCAAAATCAGCAAACCGAAATGGCTTAGGATCCACCAATGGATGCTGCAGATCCTCTTGCAAGCGATCGAGAACGAAGGTTCCACGCTCGGTGATGGAACTTATCGAAATGCAATCAACGGCGAAGGTGGCTTTCAACACTTTCACCTTGTCTACGACCGCAAGGGACAAACCTGCAAAACCTGTGAATCAGGAACAATCCAACGCATCGTGCAATCACAGCGCAGCACGTTCTATTGCCCGAAATGCCAAAAAAGATCTTGAAGCAGCCCGATCCACCCCAGCCGATACCCCCAAGTCACTCCTCCGGCCAATCGATGGACTCAGCGAAGGATCGCACACGTTTGAGCCCAAGCTTCCACAGGGGCCCCATGAGGGCTTCTTCCCAGCGATCATCGGCGTCATTGCGTGTTGCCTCTGGTCCGAGCAGTTCCCGATTGCTCCAACGCTTGGCTTGCTTCCACAATTCAAGAGTGCTTCCATTC
>JBJTAQ010000796.1:0-3311 GCA_046090945.1 Pirellula sp. | reverse complement strand
GAAATCCAATCGAGCATCGCTAGCACCAGAGCCAAGATCGAGGCGTTGAAACCTCAAGTCGCTGCGGCCGAGCAGGCCAGCACCGCTGCTGCCATGGCCCGAGATGCGGCCGCCGGGGTTAAGGAAACCAAGCGAGCCGAGTGGAAAGCGGTTGTCGATCGACTGACACCCCTCGAGGATCAATTACGGCAAGCCGATATCGCGATGACTCAGGCTCGAGACTTGTTCCAAACCGCACGCCGCCATGCTGCAACTCTTTCCGAACGAGCCCAGCGGTTGGAGCGAATTATCTTATGGTTCGAAAGAAGCTCCGAGGCGAACGCTTCCCAATCCCAACTCGCACAACTCGCTCTGCAAATCACTCCGATGCAAGAATCGCTGGTCGCAGCTACCAACGAAAAGCTTGCCATCGAGCAGTCGATGGCAACCATGCAAGGGAGCATGGCCCAGATGGACAAGCAACTCGAACCTGTCGTTGGCAAATGGAAGGAGCTTGTCGCTCAGAAAGAGAAGCTCAGTGCGACCAAGGCTCAGTTGTCCGAGACAAAAGCACTGGTTGCTGAGCCAGCAGCGATCGATACAGCAATCGCCCAGATCGATGCCAGCCTAGTCGCTAGAGATGCAGAGCTAGGAACTGTTGATACACAGATGAAACAGCTTCAAGCGACCCAGGCTCAGATGCAGAAGATGTTCGACGAGTCGAAAGTCCAGCTTGCCAATGCCACGAGCAAAGTGCAATCGCAACAGACTGGTTTGGACACTCACAATGCTTCCATGCTGACGGCTGAAACTCAAGTTGGGAAATTGGCTGAGGGATGCAGCATGATCAGAGGAGTTGTCAACGCCAACTGCCAAGCGGTTTTCGCGGTCGCCCCGGAAAGAGCCTTGAGTCCTGAGCAGTTCGGTTGGTCGATCCTCACTGCTACCGGGGTGCACTCGAATTACATCACAAGCGAAACAGCCGAGCTTGACAAAAGCTCGCCTTTGGCTGCCGATCTGCCGGCCGAGCAGTTGGCCGCCCAGCAGAACTCAAGAGCCTTGCAGAGTGTTCGTGCTGCGAGAGATAAACTGCAGGGGAACATCGATACGTTTTCGAACCTTTACTCATCAGGGGTCGGGCAGACCAGCGATGAGTTTTTCGCGTCGCCAGACCAAGCTCTGTTCGTGGCCAACGGAGGCTCGGTCTATGGGTGGTCAGCACCCAACGGCAGCAACCTAACCCAACTAGCGAATCAAGCCCCCGATCCGCAGTCGGCCACAGAGTTGATCACCAAGGGGTTGTTGGCCCGCGCGCCGCTGTCTTCGGAACTACAATGGATGCCGGAATGGATCAGCAAAAACCCGGAAACCAAAGCTGCTGTGATTCATGATCTGGTCTGGGGGATCCTGGCCGGTGTTGAGTTCCGGCTCTATCCTTAGGATTCCATTCGAGAACCGTTTTCGTCCTGTGGACCCTTGTTTACCCTAGCCAACCTTTGGAGCGAACCATGACCAATCAAGCTCGATATGCGTGTGGATCGACCGAGCATGCACTGAATCGTCGGAAGTTTCTAGGGACAGCCACTGGAGCCGTCGGTGCTGCCGGTTTCCTTGGGGGGGTCGCAACGCTATCGAATCGAGCTTTGGGCAACCCGATCGCCAAAAACGATTATCGGGTGGTGGTCTTCAACATGCACGGCGGCTTGAGCCAGTTGGAGAGTTGGGATCCCAAGCCATCGACTCGAACCGGTGGCCCGTTCCGTGCGATACCCACGAGCGTGCCGGGGATTCATATTTCTGAGCTGTTGCCCAAGACGGCCAAGCAGATGCATCATCTGTGTTTGCTGCGCGGTGTGAACACTTCCGAGGACGATCACGGCAAGGGGGCTTACATGATGCTCACGGGCCGTCGTCAGACACCGTCGGCCGAATATCCTCAAGTCGGATCGGTAGCTGCCAAGATGCTGCATGATGACCAAACCGGCCTGCCTGGTCATATTATCGTCACACCCGGCGGAGGAGGTGGACGAGGCAACGAAGCGGCTTATTTGGGTCCCAAGTTCAACAGCATCCATTTGGGTGGAGACAAGCCACCTCAGAATTCGAACAAGCCTGACGCGATCGCTGCAGAAGCCGAGGCCAGGAGGCACGAATTGCGTCGCAAGATCAATGAGCAATACCTCAGCCAGCGTCGTTCGGCGGTCACCGACGCTTACACCCATTCCTATGAACAGGCGCTCAAGCTTATGGAGCGACGCGAGGTCTTCGATGTAAGCAAAGAGCCGCAGGCGGCGCAAGACATGTACGGAAACACAGAACTTGGACGCCAATGCTTGGTCGCTCGTCGATTGCTTGAAAATGGGGTTTCCTTTGTCCAAGTCACCCATTCGAACTACGACACCCACAATGACAATTTCAATTTCCACATCGAGCAAGTCGGTGAGTTCGATATCGCCTTTGCGACTCTGATCGAAGACCTAGCGCAGCGTTCGATGCTCGAAAGAACCTTGGTCGTCGTCCTGAGCGAATTTGGTCGCACGCCCAACATCAATCTCTATTATGGTCGCGACCACTGGTCCAAAGCTTGGTCGGTCGTGATGGCCGGAGCCAAGGTGGCCAAAGGGGCTGCGTTTGGCCAGACCAACGCTGAAGGGACCGAAGTGACCGATGGACAGGTCGACCATGGGGATATCTTCCATACGATCTTGAGAGCCGTTGGGGTCGATTCAAGTCAATCGCTGATGGTCGACGGACGCGAGTTGCCCATCGCGGACCCTGCTGCCGAGCCGATTTGGAAGGTATTGGTATGATCGAGTTGGATGTCACCAAATCGCATGTGGTACACCAATGGAAAGCCGACTCCCCCCTGATCGCTTGCCGAATATCTCCGACGGGCGAACAGTGCGTTAGCACCTCGCAGGACAACCAACTCCAGCGTTGGAATATGGCCAACGGAGAGAAGGTGCTGCTCAAGGGGCATGACAGCTGGGTGCATGCGCTGACGTATACCAAAGGTGGCGATCAACTCATCACCGGTGGGTGCGAGGGGCGACTGATTTGGTGGTCTATAAACGATGCGGAGCCCAAACTCGTTCGATCGATCGAGGCTCATTCAGGCTGGATTCGTGGAGTGGAGATTTCTCCGGATGGCACGCTGGTAGTTTCCGTTGGGAACGATCGAGTCATTCGGTTGTGGAAGACCGACACGGGTGAGAAACTTTACGAGTGGTCGGCGCACGAGCGTCATATTTACAGCGCCGCGTTTCACCCCGATGGCAAGCATCTGCTGACAGGGGATTTGATGGGCAAGATTTGCGTGTGGAAACTCGAAG
>JBJTAQ010000795.1:0-3183 GCA_046090945.1 Pirellula sp. | reverse complement strand
ACACCAAGACCTGAGTCTCCGGGATCTCTACATCGATATTCGCAAGGAGTGGCAAGGCAAACGCCGCCGTTTTTCCCGTCCCTGTTTGGGCTTGCCCCAACACATCGCGGCCCTCAAGCATCGCGGGGATCGTCGCGGCTTGGATGTCCGTCGGAGTCCTATACCCTGCGCTCTCGAGCGCCGAGCAGATCTCGTCGGGAAGTGACAAATCCCGAAACGTCAATCCAACCGGCTCGGATTCCTTCTCTTCGCCGTCATGAGACTTCAACTCCTGAACCTCGACCTCCTGCAGTTCCAACGCCTGGACCCCAGCAGCTTCCAGTATTTCGTAATCCTCGATTTGCTTGAGCTCTGCCAGCTTTGGCTTTGGATCGGTGATCGGCACCTCTGGGGCCGGTAATTCGCTCGCTGGTATTGTCGCTGTTGTTTCAGTCGCCGGTGGCTCAGTGACTCTTGGTTGGCTAGCACGAGTTTCCGTGACCTCCGTGGCGGCTGGCTTTTTGTTCTTCTTTTTCTCTTTTTTCGGCTTGGGTGTTTGAGTCACCACGTAGGGGACATCGGCAAGGATTGCCGCTGCCAAGGTGTGTTCGTCGGAGTGGATTTCTTGACCTTTGTTAGGCTTCTTCATCAGAGACTTTCTCTAGGGAGCAAATAAAGCAACTCGCAACCAGGCACAACCTGAGCGCTACTCAGTCGCACCTAGAAGCTGCATCGCTACGAGCAGATTCAATTCAAGCACTTTCCGGGGTTGGAGTCTCGCAAGGACCCCATTCAAACGTCGGAAAGTCGGGCTCGAATTGACGGCGATGCCATCGATGGCCTTGTCACAAATAGAGGCCTAAGAACCATTGGCTTTCCAAGCGTTTCACACCAAAGTGATTCACGATTTGCCGAATCCTAGTGGTAGGACGCGGTTTGGGTAGGGCCTAGCTCGATAATTCTGAGGAATTCTCAATACGAATGGTCAGATTTTCCTTAGGTTGCTATAAAAGAGTCATCCGGTTTCCAGCCTAGAAACCGCCCAATTTTCGTCCAATTCCCAACCCGAACTACCAATCAGGAACTGTGAAAATGTCGGAATTCCGAACCGAAGTCGATTCGATGGGTGAAGTCCTCGTCCCTGCGAATGCTTACTATAGCGCCCAGACGCAGCGCGCTGTGGAGAATTTTCCGATTTCAGGTTGGCATCTGCCCGTTGCTCTGATCCGTGCCATGGGACGTGTCAAACTGGCTTGCGGTACGGTCAATCACGATCTCGGGAAATTGACCAAGACAGGCAAAAATCCTCTGACTGACCAGCAAGTCAAGGCGATGTGCGATGCTTGCCAGGAAATCATCGATGGCAAAATGGACAACCAATTCCCTGTCGATGTCTTTCAAACCGGTTCGGGCACCTCGAGCAATATGAATATCAACGAAGTCATCTCGAATCGCGCCATCGAGCTTTTGGGCGGTAACCGATTGGACAAGGTCAAGCCGATTCACCCGAACGACCACGTCAATATGGGCCAAAGCACCAACGACACCTTTCCAACAGCAATCCACGTCGCTGCCGCTTATGAAATCCACACCAAACTCATACCTCAATTAGAACGCTTCCACGCCTCGCTCACTGAAAAAGCCAAAGCTTGGGATCGCATTATCAAAATCGGACGCACCCACTTGATGGATGCTACCCCTTTGCGGTTGGGTCAAGAGTTCGGTGGCTTTGCAAGACAGATCGCGCTGTCGATCGACCGAGCCAAGGTAGCGGCCAAAGCAGTTTATGAATTGCCCGTCGGTGGTACCGCAGTCGGCAGCGGGATCAACACCCACCCCGAGTTTGGCAAACGAGTTAGCGCTGCTTTAGCGAAACAGACAGGCATTCCATTCGTAGAAGCAGCCGATCACTTCGAAGCAAACGCCCAGCGAGATGGATTGGTCGAGTCCCACGGGCAACTCAAGACGATCGCGATGACACTCTTCAACATCGCGAATAACATTCGTTGGCTCGGATCGGGCCCCCGCTGCGGATTCTTTGAAGTCATCCTGCCAGATCGCCAGCCCGGCTCGTCGATTATGCCAGGCAAAGTCAACCCTGTGATGTGCGAAAGCATGATGCAACTGACCGCTAGAGTCATCGGCAACGATGCGACGATGACCTTGTCTGGTGCCGCCGGAGGAAACTTTCAACTCAATATCATGATGCCCGTTATGGGGCATGCCATCCTCGAAAGTGTCCAGTTGCTCTCCAACGGGATCGCCGCCTTCATCGAGTTCTGCATGGATGGATTGGAACCCAACCCCGCTGCCTGCGAAGCCAGCGTCGAGCAGAGCTTGTCGATGGTCACCAGCCTGAACCCTTACATCGGATACGAAAAGGCTGCCAAGCTGACCAAAGAAGCATTCGCTTCAGGCAAGACCATTCGGGAATTGTGCATCGAACAAAAGATTCTCGACACGGATCTGCTCAATAAAGCTCTTGATCCGTTCTCGATGACCGAACCGCAAGCGTAATGCCCACCCGAAACAGAATTTTCTGTTAGCTGTGACCAGACGTGTCACGACCGTCCTGATAATGCTGGCAAACACCAAGCCAAACCGATCAACAGGAGGGACGGTACGATGGAGCAAGCAGAAGATTTTCAAAGGCTTTTGGAACAAGTCGACACGCTCGACGTGCACGATGATGACCCGCAGGATGCCCAAGGCTGCCTGGAAAAAGCAGCCGCGGAGGATCCAGATGCGTTCCTGAGATTGTCGCTGGTCGATGGAGTCGGATGCCGAACGTTGCGACGCCTGGTCCTGCGCTTTGGATCGGCAGCCAATGTCCTTAAGGCATCCTTGCGAGATCTCGGCCAAGTCGAGAGGATCGGACCCAAGATAGCCTCTGGGATACGCGATCCGGCTGTAGGCGAATACGCAAAAACCGTTCAAGCGATCTGCAAAGAGAATAGCATCGAGCTGCTCTTCCCAGGTGACTCGAGAATCCCAACGCTCTTGACCGAGATCAGCGACCCTCCGCTAGTGCTCTATCTCCAAGGCGATTTCAGTCCAGACGATGCATTGTCGATCGGATTGGTCGGTACCTGCCACGCAACCGCTTACGGGCGCTATATGGCCGAGCGACTCACCCGAGGATTATGCGGGTATGGCTGTACGATCGTCAGCGGATTGGCTCGAGGGATTGATGGTGTGTGTCAT
>JBJTAQ010000794.1:0-6037 GCA_046090945.1 Pirellula sp. | reverse complement strand
CGTACGCTTGCGCTCTGGTCGAAATAGGCCTTCAGCCGCGAGTTTAGCATGCAGTTTACGAAAAGCGATTTGGAGAGGGCCAAGCCCTTGAGGGTCCAACCGTTGCAGGACCACTTGGTAGGTTCCCCGCGGACCGTAAACGTCCAATTTACCCATCCCCAGGACCGCCATTCCTTCCTTGATATCGAACTTGCACCGCTCCCAACTCGATCTCCAAATCACGGCGCTGATTTGGCTGGTGGAATCCTTGATCGTCAAGTAGACATGCCCCGAACTGGCTTTGGTTACATTGCTGACTTCGCCTGCGATCCAAAAGCTGCCGATATTCTGCTCGAGTGTTCGCTTGATCCACGCGGTCAGTTGCGAGACCGAAAGTGGGTTCTGGTCGGATAGGCCAGGACTGTTTTTCGAACTGTCGTTCGAAGCGGTCTTTTTGGGAGGTGATTTTTTTTTCACTCTCGAAAAATTCATCAGCTTCGTCACCGAAAAGGAATCCGGTCATGTTTGCCCCTCACTGTGTATCTTTATCGGTGTATCTTTATCGCTGCAACCTCGTCGCCCCGAGATCTGGCGAAGCGAGTAGAACCTTTCTATCCTTCTGCAGCGTGAAGCCTATCGGTAGACTAACCGAACCGGAAGGGAACGCAGAAGATCGCTCCTCGAAGAATTTTCGAATGAAAAAAGCGGGAGCAGGATTACCCTGCCCCCGCTTGCTGAGGTTTCTATGTTCCGAGCCGTACGATCGAACTTCGATGGACCTAGGAGATCGTGTAGGCGGTTTCGGCGTGGTCGCTCAGGTCCAAGCCCATCTTTTCACCATCCTCGGTAGTTCTCAGTCCGACTACAAGATCGATAATCTTGAGAATCACGAAGGTTAGAACGGCCGAGTAAACGATCGTGACTAGGCCCGCTTTGGCTTGGAGCATCAACTGCTCGATGCTACCGCCAGCGCGATTGACTCCCACCCCTTCCAAAGCCAGTAGGCCGGTGGCCAGAGATCCGAAAATGCCAGCCATCCCGTGTACCCCGAATACATCCAGGGAGTCGTCGTACTTCATCGCTGGCTTTACGAAGGCGACGAAAACGTAGCTAACGATCGTTGCCCCTACTCCGATAATCAAGGCTCCTCGTACGTCGACAAACCCTGCAGCAGGAGTGATACCAACAAGCCCTGCAACAACGCCCGTGATCATGCCTAGAACTGTCGGCTTGCCATTGCGGATCATCTCGATGATGGACCAAGTCAAACCGGCCGTAGCAGCAGCAACTTGAGTTGTGACGAAAGCTTGAACCGCTTGCGGTGTTGCACCGAAAGCGCTGCCACCGTTGAAACCAAACCAGCCGAACCACAGTAGACCCGCGCCAAGCACCGCAAAGGGTAAGTTATGAGGCGGATTGACCTGTTTTGGAAAACCACGTCTTGGACCAATCACCAAGCAGGCAACCAGAGCGGCAATGCCAGCGTTGATGTGAACGACGGTTCCCCCTGCGAAATCCAAAGCACCCACGGGAACAGCGTCTTTGGCATCAAAACTTCCGAGGCCGAAAATGGTGTGTGTCGGTCCATACCAAACCCAATGCGCTACCGGGCAATAAACGATCAAGGACCAGAGGGCAATAAACAAGGTGAACGCAACGAATTTCATCCGTTCGGCAAAAGCGCCGATGATCAGGGCTGGAGTGATGATTGCGAACATCATCTGGAAGACCATGAACGTTTGCTGGCTGAGTCCGAGTTTGACCCCCGGAACAGGTTCAAACGATGCATCCGTAGCGACACCTGACAACAGCAAGTGTGTCATCGGGTTCCCGCAGAATCCGCCACCTATTTCTGTGCCGGAAAATGCAATGCTATATCCAACCGTTACCCACAGAACGGTGATCAATGCCATGCACATAAAGCATTGCATCAAAATGCTCAGGATGTTCTTTCGGCCGACCAGTCCACCGTAGAAAAACGCTAGGCCTGGGGTCATCAGCAATACGAACGCAGCGCTCGCAAGCATCCAAGCTTGATCACCCGAATTGAGGGTTGATACTGGTGGAGCAACCGCAGGAACAGACTCGGCAACCACGGTTAAAGGGCCTGCCGACTCGGCCACCGGGGCCTGTACCGAGGTTGAGGGTTCCGCTGCCTCCTGGGCCATCAACCCACCCCCACACACCAATGCAAAACAAAAGACATACTGTAGCCAACGTATCATTTCAAATACCGCCTTTTCCGATTCTCTCCATTCTGGGCCGTCAGTAGACCTTTGCCGAAAGAATGCGCAAGTCCACCGCCTAAGACCCACGATAGCAAATGCGGGGCCAAATAGGTTCAGCAAAGCTTATCTTTGTCGTTGCCGCTGTTTTTTTCTTGATGGAATATTTCAGCCTAGCTTCCTCTTCAGGCGAGAGTGCCTATCCCACGCATTTCGATGCCTAGTTGATTCGCAGGCTTAGGCATTAAGCTTGTTTTATTTGCAATCTTGATCCTGTGTCCGTTTAGGCTTCATAAAATGCCTACAATGCGGTAAAGATCGTCCTTGCAGTTTTGGAATCGATCGGATGGGAAATCAGGCTACACTATTGCCATCTATTTGCTTGGCAAAAATGTCCTAGGAGTTGAATTGGAATGGTCTACAAAGAGGAAGCCTTGGATATTATCGCCGTCGGAGCCCATCCAGACGACGTTGAGATCGCTTGTGGGGGGACCTTGGCCGCAATGGTTGAGCAAGGGTATCGTGTTGGGATCATTGACCTGACGGATGGGGAACCCACACCCCATTCGCCAGGTCCTGATGTTCGGTTGGCCGAAGCGGCCGAAGCGGCGAAGGTTTTGGGGGTTCACGTTCGTAAGACGTTGAACTTCACCAACCGGCGTTTGATGGACGGCTTTGACGAGCGAGTTGCATTGGCGATCGAATTCCGTAGGTATCGGCCCAAGATTGTGCTTGGCTTTGGCAGTAAAACGCCGATGGCATCTCCGGATCACTTCCAAGCGATGCAGATCACCGATGCGGCAGTTTTTTATTCCAGGCTGACCAAATGGGAGGATGTATTCCAGGGTTTAGCTCCGCATGTGATCGATCGCCAGCTCTATTTTAGACTTTCCTTTGAACCAGCACCGCCATCGGGTATCGAGAATTCGATCACCATGGATATCACCGACACACTTGAACAAAAACTCGAAGCGATCCGCTGTTACAAAACCCAATTCCCCCCCTCGAAAGCTTACATCTTCGATCGCGTTCGAGGATTGGCTATAGCCGCCGGTGCTGCCGCGAATTGCTACGCTGGCGAAACATTTATTTCGACCCGTTCCCTGCGAACCAAAGACCTGCTGCAATCAGTTCTTGGCTGATCAACTCGGTGATTGATCCACGGATATATGATGAGCCAATCAAAAGCATGGTCTAACGGTTGTGTGCTGACGATCGGTAATTTCGACGGAGTTCATCGAGGGCATCGGTCTTTGATCGATACTCTTGTCCAGATGGCTCATCAACTGAAGATTCCCAGCGTCGTCTTTACCTTTGATCCTCCGCCGCTGAAGCTGTTACGACCGGGCTTTGCGCCCAAGCCTTTGACATGGAATCAGCGTCGCGAGTCACTCCTAAAAAGCCTCGGGGTCGATTGCGTCCATTTCTTCCCAACAACGCCGGAACTTCTCAATTACACTCCAAGGGAATTTTTTAAAGGGGTGCTCGTCGAGCAACTCCAAGTGCGCGGAATGGTAGAGGGGCCCAACTTCAGGTTTGGAAAAGATCGAGCTGGAGACATTGAATCCCTCGGAATACTGTGTGAGGAGTTTGATGTTTCTTTGAAGGTGGCTGAATCGCAACATATTGGCGAGCGACTCGTATCAAGCACTCAGATTAGGCGATGGATAGAGCAGGGCGATATGCGTTCGGCGAATGAATGCTTGGTGGAAGCTTATCGGATCGCAGGCACGGTAGGCCACGGTGCGGCCCGAGGTCGTACGCTCGGTTTCCCAACCGCGAACATCGAGGGAATTGAGGTTTTGATACCCAAGCATGGGGTCTATTCAGCACGGGTTGTTGCACCGAATGCCCTGGCGTCGATACCCGTAGCGCTCCACATAGGCCCTAACCCGACGTTTGCTGAAGACGCAAACAAGGTCGAGGCCCACTTGCTCGACTATCAAGGAGACCTTTACGGTCGCTATCTGGAAATTGAGATCCTGGATTTGGTCCGCGATGTTCAGAAATTCCAATCGAAGGAGGAGCTTTTGGGGCAGTTGCATCAGGACATCGAGCGTGTGCGAACCCTCGTAGGTCGTAATCCTCCGCCAACAATTTCGATAGAACCGGCATAGATACACCCCTTATTTTTTTCCTCATGAAGCTTGTTCAGGTTCTTTCGTCTGCATGAAGTCGATTGGTCGATCCATACCAATTATGGGATTGATCAACAAACCAAACCTATTGCTGGCGGGTCTAATCGGAGGCGGACTTTATTTCGCCTCCCAATATTACACGATCAGCGGTTTGGATCAGGTCAAAGTCCAGTCGCGAGAGGATGCTCCGCCGGTTCGAGATTGGACCGATCCGAGAAACTGGATTCCTGTTACCCATAGCAACTCCGGTGCAAACGGAACGGAATCATCCTTAGGTTCCGCGACGTCAAATCGTTCCCGGAACTCTGAGTTGTTGCCAGCAAAACCGGTAACTCCGACGATTCGCATCGCGACGTTTGATTTGCAGAATTACGATGAGCGAAAAACGGAAAGCGTTGCAGTCCAAGAGATCCTTGTGAGAATCCTTAGGAATTTTGATGTGATTGCGATTCAAGGAATCACCTCCTTGCAGCGCGATACACTCCCCAAACTTGTGGATCGACTCAATCAAGACAAGGGTGTTTTTGATTACATCGTGGGCCCCCGCGTCGGCCCGCTACATCAATCGATGCATCTAGCGTTTGTTTTCAATACCGACCGCGTTGAAACAGATCGCTATCAGTTGTATACGGTCGAGGATCCCGGTGAACTGATCGACTATGATCCTCTTGTGGGTTGGTTCCGAAGCAAATCGGTCGCTCCGCAAAAGGCGTTGACGTTCTCGCTGGTCAACTTGTACCTTTCATCGGCTCGGCTAGACCAAGAGATCGCGCTGCTGCCAGCGTTGATCGAGAGCGTCCAGAAGGATGGGCGCGGGGAGGACGATGTTTTCTTGGCTGGCGGTTTTGGGTGTTCTGACAAGCGTTTATCGGTTCTGAGTCAGCGACACTGGGGATTGGTCATCCAAAATATGCCCACAACGGTGGCAGGCGATGAGGTGCTCGATCAAATCGCGTTTCCTCCCCAGAGCGCTGATGAATTTACGGGCCGCGCGGGCGTCATCGATTTTCTTCGTAAATTCAATTTAACGCTTGAACAGGCGACCCAGGTCAGCACCCACTTGCCCGTCTGGAGCGAATTTTTCGCCGAAGAAGGGGGATACCCTGGATACCGCTAGTCGCCCTAGCTTTATCGAAGCGATCGCCTACTTGACATAGACTCGGAGTCGCTTGTTGGTGAAGCGTTCCGAAGATGCTGAGAATGTCCAGTCGTGGTTTTCACCACCGCTGTTTCCGATGCCGATGTCGGCCCTCGATCCAGCCCTCCAATGATTGATCGCAAAAATCGTCTTCTTGGTCAATCCATGATGGATTTGCATCGATCCGTATCCGTCCTCCGGAGGTACGATTTGATCACCAAAATCGTAAATCGCATCCGATGCGCCAGTGACCGACGCATCGTTTTTCTGTGCGTAATTATCCGGCCAAAACTCGATGTTTCCAGACTCAAGTCCAGAACCCAGAGGCAATCCTGAAACATTGCTGTAGATGTCCAAGCTCTCAACTGGCATCTGGAACCTAGCCCTAGATGCCATACTCGGAATACCGATCTTCTTGGCATCCTTGGTGAAGGCCTTCATCGAGACGAATAGCCTTTGTTCTTCACCCTGTGGGCCTGTAAGTTCGAGGCAATAAGCGATTCGTTCGAAAAGGCCCACAGAAGCACTGTTGTCGATGTCGTAACGAATGTCCGCAG
>JBJTAQ010000793.1:0-2972 GCA_046090945.1 Pirellula sp. | reverse complement strand
GCTGAAGATGCTGTCAAGGAAGTTCTTAAGGCCGAGGGCAAGCCCGAGAAGATTTGGGACAAGATTGTTCCGGGTAAAATCGAGCGATTCGTTGCCGACAACACTCTTCTAGATCAAGATCGCTGTCTGCTGAATCAATTTTACATTCTCGATGAGACCAAAACGGTGGAAGCCGTTGTCAAGGCGTTTGCCGATTCGGCCTCGATCGTCCAGTACCGCCGCGTCGCCATCGGACGCTAGAGACTGCCGTTCAAATTGCGCTTAAAACGCAGGAAAACTTGTGTCCCGGGGGGATAGCCTCCCGGGACTTTTCGTTTTCTTCCGATGGAATCCAAGACTTTGTCTGCCGGCCAACTGAATCTTTTGCGATTTATTGGGCAAATTTGAGTACAATTCGACCGGATTTTTACTCCAAGTGATGGATTGGTAAGCCTTCACGCTGCGTCGCGAGGTTCAAGCCTAGAAATCGGTGGTACGTAACCATGATGTCTGCTGTACGAATGAATTGGGTTGCTCTGTGCGTTGCAGGACTGTTTTTTTATGGACTCTGTTGTGCAAGATCCCTGGCTCAGGTCGAATCGGGGGGGGTAAAAGCCGCTCGACGGGCCACCCTTCCGCCTCAGATCGAGAAGATCGATAAAGCGATCGAGGCAGGGTGGGCTGATGCTGGCATACGTCCCTCGGCCGTCGAAGATGATTTGAAGTGGTGCAGGCGCGTGTATCTGGATGTGATCGGGAGAATCCCGAGTTTCGAAGAGATGTCCGTATTTATGAAGGACAAGTCTCCGGATCGGAAATTGAACTTGGTCCTTAAGTTGCTGCAAGACGAGCAGTACACCGAGGAGTACGCCAATCATTGGTCGACCATTTGGACCAACATTCTTATCGGTCGCAATGGCGGAATGGAACAGCGGTCGCTGACCAATCGCCAGGGGATGCAGAAGTACCTTCGCGACTGCTTCGCCAGCAACAAACCTTACAACAACATGGTCCATGAGTTGGTTACCGCTACAGGGTCCACCAAGCCGGGAGCTGAGAATTTCAACGGTGCCACGAACTTTTTGGCGATGAAGGTCAACGAGGAGAATGCGGTTCAGGCGACGGCAGCAGTATCGAAGATTTTCTTGGGGTTGCAGGTCCAATGCACCCAGTGCCACAACCACCCTTTCAATCAGTGGAAGCAGCAGAAGTTCTGGGAGTTCAATGCGTTTTTCCGTCAAACACGAGCGCTTCGCCGATTCGTCAAAGGGACCGATGACATCAGCCACATCGAGTTGATCAATGAGGATTTTGCAGGAGAGGGGTCTCATCCGGAAAAAGCGGAAATCTACTATGCGCTTCGAAACGGGGTAACCAAGGTGGCTTATCCGGTATTTGTCGATGGGACAGCGATAGGAAAAAGCGGTTATGTCTCGGAGGTGAACCGACGCGCCGAGCTAGGCAATTTGATGATGGAAAGTGATTTCCTCGACAAGACCATCGTCAATCGCATGTGGTCCCATTTCTTGGGCTACGGGTTCACCAAGCCCATCGATGATCTGGGTCCACACAACCCTGTGGTGAACGTGGAGTTGTTTGAGTCGCTGGCCAAGGATTTCCGCGAACATAGCTATGACCTCAAGCAGTTGATCGTATGGATCACGCTCTCGAAGCCTTATCAACTGTCTTCGAAGATGACCAAAGACAACGAGTCGGACGATCCGTCGATGGGCGAGTTGCCCAAGTTCAGTCACTTCTACACCCGACAGATGACGGCCGAGCAACTGTATGCGTCACTAGCGGTTGCGACACAGGCCAACCGCAAGGGGAATCTTGAAGAGCAGCAGCGAAGGCGAGAGGATTGGATGCGTCAGTTTGTGGTCGCCTTTGGGACTGACGAGGGTGACGAAACAACGACCTTCAATGGGTCGATCCCGCAGGGTTTGATGATGTTCAACGGCGAGTTGATTCGTGCTGCGATATCGCTCGAGCCAGGCACATGGCTTAATCAACTCAGCGTGGGTAAAGGAACACCGCAGGAAAAAGTGCAGTTCCTGTTCATCGCAGGACTTGGTCGCAAGCCCAATCCGGAGGAAATCAACGTTGCGACGCAGATTTTGGTGGCACGAAAAGGTGAAGTCGGGGGGATGCTACAGGACATGTGGTGGGCGATCCTCAACAGCAACGAGTTTATTTTTAATCACTAATCAAATTACTTTACTGGGCCAATTCAACTTCTATTCAAAAGGTGCATCGCTATGTGGAATCGATTTTCAACCCCCAACGGGATGTCGCGCCGACACTTTATGTCTCATATGGCCGGCGCAAGCGCCATGCTTGGAACATCGCTGTCGCTAGGTCACTCCCTTCGCGTTCACGCCGATACTCTCAAGAAGAACCGCAAGTCTTGCATACTGCTGTGGATGGGTGGTGGCCCCTCGACGATGGATATCTGGGACCTTAAACCTGGAACCGATAACGGCGGGCCGTTTAAGGCGATTAGCACTTCGGGTGACGTTCAAATCAGTGAACACATGCCGCTCATGGCCCAACAGATGCACCACATGGCGATTGTTCGCTCGATGAGCACCCGCGAAGCAGATCACAATCGCGGGCGTTACTACATGCACACCGGATATGTTCCCGATGCAAACGTGGACTACCCAAGCTATGGGTCTGTCATGGCCCACGAACTGATTTCCCAAAGACCTGAACTGGAGATCCCTCCGTTTGTCGCTGTTGGTGGTGCAAGCGAAGGACCTGGTTTTTTGGGGATGTCCTGGGCACCGTTTAATGTGACAAGCAATGGGCGAGTCCGCAATCTCGAAATGAGTGTCGACTCGGATCGACTCAACCAGCGTCGTATCGCTCTTGAGACGATCGAAAACTCGTTCATCAATCAGAATCGAGGAGGTGTTTTGGCCGACCATCGCAAGGTCTTAGGCAAAACCTTCGACTTGCTAACCAGCAAGCAGATGGAAGCTTTCCAAGTC
>JBJTAQ010000792.1:0-5069 GCA_046090945.1 Pirellula sp. | reverse complement strand
CAGGAGGACCGTGAGTACGAACGGTTCGCCAAGACTAGTGATCAGTTGAGCGATCTGAAGCAGAAAACCACCAGTTATTTGATACATAAGCCCATGCATGGCCTCGCTGTCGTGTGCAACACGACCTAGCATCGATCCGACTTGGTGCCGATCGTAATAGACGATCGCGAGGCTCTGCAATTTACGAACCATCTCGGCCCGAAGGGTTCGCGTTAGCCCCGTCCCTATGATCGTGGCCAATCGACCTTTGAAAACACCCACGAAGGAGAGCAGTACTCTCGAAGCTGCCAATGCCAAGACAATCAGTAACAGCGCAGTCCGAAAGTCGACCTGACGCCCATCGGCACTAGGTGCCGAACCGGTCAAAACGTGATCGATCATGTACTGCTGCAATTTCGGTGGTATCAACTCCGCAATCACACCCGCAACAGTCAACAAACACAGCAAGATCGCTCCACGGCGATAGGGCCTAAGCAATTGATGCACGCGGCGTAGGATTTGCCCTTTCTGCATACACCGAGGACAACTCTCCTCTTTACTGCTCAAATACAAGGAACACTGTGGACACTGGGGTGCATCAAAACCATGCCCATGCGAGTGCGAATCGTGAGGGTCTTGCGATTCATCATACAAATCCTCAGCCCAACTCGCCGGAAACTCCCGCATCTTTTCCATCAACCGCGAAATCTTGTGGAATCGGGTCGCATAAGCGTTCGAGAAACGGACTAGATCAATCCAATCATCTCCCACTCGAACTTGCAGAGTTCCACTACCTACCCCGGATTGGGTTCGGACCGATTTGACATCTGCCCATGGAATACTTCGCAACAACTTGGCACTGGGCTCTCCCGTAGCTTGGTTGCTCCGCTCAAGCACCGAGATCTCTTGCTCAGAGACGATCAACCATTCGTCGGCCGATGAACCACGAAGCGAGACGTCCGTGAAATTTGCCAACCAGAGATTCCGGTGCACCAATCCGGCTTGGTCCAAGCATCCGATGAAAACCCCAGGGACAATGACGGTGCTGGTTAAGTTTTGTTTCTGTATCAACCGAGGAGACTCCCACCCACGATAGAACCAAGGATATCCTGCCGTCGCTTAGAGTCCTGGAACAACGCAGAGTTCCCTCAACCAGTAATTTCCAGCCATTCAGGAATTTCAACCGGTAACAAGCAGCATTGCGTCGCGTAGCGTTTTTAACCTCAAAGCTACGGAGGCGCACAGAGGCGCAGTATCCTCTACTGCTGGCAACAAACAACGCTGGCAACAAACTACTCTGTGGGTCTCTGCGTCTCCGTGGTTCAAAAAAAGAGACACCAGACCGATAGCGAGATCATCCCAGTACGGGCAGTGATATCTTGGACAACGGATCGGCCGCTACCCTTGCCGCGATTGCTCGAACCAGCGCCCGGCAAACATCCTCGAATGGCTTGGAAATCCTTGGGTCTTTGAGCGCATCGGCCAATCTCCCTTCATCGGACTCACTGCGAAGCGACATCTGAATGGGGACTTCCCCGAGAAAAGGGGCTGCGATCTGATCTGCCTTTTGCCTAGCTCCACCACGCCCAAAAATATCAAAGGTCTTGCCTGTCTCCGGATCGGTAAACCCACTCATGTTCTCGACGATCCCCAAGATCGGTATCTTGGTCTTCTCGAACATACTAATGGCTTTTCCCGCATCCAAAAGGGCGACTTCCTGAGGTGTGCAAACGATCACCGCTCCGGTCAGCGGAATCAATTGCGAGAGCGTGATCGCAACGTCACCTGTTCCAGGAGGCATGTCGATGATTAAAAAATCGAGGTTCCCCCAAGCCGTATCGCGGAGGAATTGGGTGATCGAACCATTGAGCATCGGGCCGCGCCAAGCGACCGCTTGGTCTCGGTCGATTAAAAAACCCATCGACATCACAGGCATGGTACCGGAAAGAATGGGCTGAATCTTGGAATCGGCAATCTGTGGTCTTCCCTCAAGCCCAAGAATATGTGGCACACTGGGTCCATAGATATCGGCATCCATGAGCCCAACCTTGGCCCCCAGTTTTTCTAGCGTCAGAGCCATAGCCGTTGCCAGAGTACTCTTGCCTACTCCACCTTTACCCGCTGCCACAGCAATCACAGCCTTGGCCGTCAGACCAATAGTCCCAAGCGGTTGGGCTTGTCTCTCGAAATCATCAACTCGGATCTCGATCGATTTGAGTACAGGGATCCGGCTGTGCAAATACGATCTGAGTTGCTCGACCACCTCGGTCTCGATCGTTCGAATCATCGAGGTCAATCGCAAGGTACATTTAGCATGGCCGTCAGCAACCATCCAATCGGTCACTTGCCCAGTCTTGGATAACGGTCTTCCGGTCTCAGGATCCTTGAATCCATCGAGGGCGATTTGCAATTGCTGGTGTATTTCAAGATCGGTCATGATTATTTGCAGGAGATAGGTTGGAATGGCCGGGGCTTAAAAGACTAGTTTGAGTGCTTCCAAGCGTTTTTGCGTTTCGGCCATCAAGGCATCCTCGGCCGCTTCGTCGGCTGCTTCATAGGTCACAGAGAATCGCAAGTGACTACCCGCATCGTCCCAAGGCACAATCACAATCGAGTGTTCGGTGATGAAATACTGCGAGGCTTCCTCTGCATTTTTGAACGACGGACCGCCCGTGACTCCCCGGGGTGCCTTGGTGTAGAGGAAATAGCTGCCACCTGGCACCTCGCAACTAAACCCGCATCGTTTCAGAGTAGCTACGAGTTTCTCAAGCCGCCGCTTGTATTTGGCACGAATTCGTTTCGGAATTTCCGGGTTATCCAGCCCCGTCACGGCGGCCCTTTGAATTGCTCCGAATTGCCCACTATCGCAGTTGTCCTTAACATCAGAGAAGGCTTGTACGATCCTATCATTCCCGCAGACCCAACCGATCCGCCAACCGATCATGTCAAAACCCTTGCTCATCGAGTGGACCTCGACTCCAACGTCCATCGCTCCAGGGACTTCCAAAAAACTCAGCGGCTTGCCCTTGAAGGTCAAAAGTATATGTGCAGCGTCTTGGACGACCACAAACTGATGCTTCTTAGCCAACTCGATGATCTGGGTATAGAACTCTCGCGTGGCGACTTGTCCAGTCGGACTGTTGGGATAATTGAGCACCAAAAGTTTGGTTCGCTCCCAGATCTCAGGTGTGACAGCCGAAAAATCCGGGTAGAAGTTGTTTTCTGCCAGCAGCGGTAAGCGATGTACGGTTCCCCCATAGTATCTAGTATGAGTCCCGGCAACAGGATAACCGGGAACTGTCATCATCGTGATATCCCCAGGGTTGATGAAGCAAGCCGGTAGCATCGATAGCGCAGTCTTGCTTCCGATGCAGTGATTGATCTGCGTATCCGGATTTAAGTCGATGCCGAACTCCCGTTTCATGAACCGCGAGACGGCTTGTTTGTACTCTGCCGTACCATTGTCCATATAGCCACGATTCTCAGGCCGGTTGGCTTGTTTTTCCAAAGCCTCCCGCACCGTAACGTCAGCCATCGAATCATTCTCGCCGATTCCAAAGTCCAAGAGTTGGCGATTCGGATAGTCGGCAAGCGCTTTGCGTTTGGCTCGCTTGATCTTCTCAAATTTATAAATCTCGTTGGCCTTGCCGTATTGAGCACCACCGATGCGGTCTGCGAAGAGTTGCTGAAAATAAGGGTCTTTTGAGTTATCGATACTGGCAGTATTCATGGTTTTTGAAGTGAATGATGGATTGAGATACGATCAAGCTTGAGGACATGATTTTCAACAACTGGGCCCGCCGCGATCGGGCACCCACAAAACGCCGGATATTATAGGGCTTGCGGGATTTCCTTCTATCTCAAAGCGAGTCTTTCCACCAATCTCGAAAGATAATCGGAGTAACGCTCGGGCAGCTCTCGACTCCAGTTTTTCCCCCCCTTTTTAAAAGCATCCCGAATGCGGCCCGCTTGCAGGTCGTTTACCCCAAGGTCGCACAGGGCGTTTAGCGCGAGCATCCTAGCACCCCAAGAAGCCTCGCGTTGCACGGCTATATCGAGCAGCAACTCTATCGCCTGGGATCGCTCTTCGGCAGAATCGCTGTATCTCCCAAGGGACTCGGCCACTGCGGTGCGAACCTCCAAGCTGGGGTCCGTCAGCAACCTCCTGACCAGCGATGAAACACGCGAGTCCTTCAGGCTTGTTCCGCTTGAACGTAAAGCCACTGCCCCCCAATATCGCTCGATCATTTGATCGCTTCGGAGCATTCCCAATAGAACCTCGATCTCCTGGGTTGCTACGCCGGATTTCCAAGCTGCCTCGATAGCCACTTGCATGTCCGGCTTACGCTCGTGCCTGATCCAATCCTCAGGAATCGACCCGGTATCGCCCAGTTCAAGCATTTTCAGTTTCAATGCATCCGCCAGTTCAAGCCTATGTTCCTCAAAGCGCGGGTCCCCTGCCAAATTCCGGATTTGGTGCGGGTCGGCTTGCAAGTCGTAGAGTTCCTCGATGGCTTTGGGCAACCAAAAAACCTTCTGGGCATCGCTCAGCTCGTTATCATCGAATTTGCGTTTCCAAACGTTGGTTGTAGGCGTTTGAAACATGTAGCTTAAGTAGGCCCCCTGCGGGCGGTCTGGCATAAAATTGCGTATGTAAAGATACCGATCGTTTCGGATCGCTCGTGAGCTATCGATCCTTTCGTCCATGCGATCGCGGAAACCAAAATTATAGCGGCTGACTGATTGATCTTCGACAAAGAATGAGCGACCGTGAATCTCGGCGGGAATGGGCAATCCGCATAGGTCCAAGACCGTAGGCAATAGGTCAACAAAAGCGACTAGTCGATCGCTCGAAGCCCCTTGGCGATAGATGGATTGGTACTTGTCGCTATAAGCCTTTGGGATGTGCACAATCATCGGAACATGAAGACCGCTCTGGTATAGCCATCGTTTGCCTCTCGGCAAACCGCATCCATGGTCACCAAAGAAAAAAACAATCGTGGATTCGGCCAATCCTGCATCCTCAAGCTCTTGCAGCCGATCCCCCACAAATTGATCCATCTCCGAGATGCGATCGTAATACTGAGCCC
>JBJTAQ010000791.1:0-1823 GCA_046090945.1 Pirellula sp. | reverse complement strand
GTGGACTCGAGTTGACGACCAAGACGATCCCACGTGGTTTCCTCGTATGGCTCCATGGAAAGATCGACTTCCTGGGCTTGATGACCGCAGAGGTCAAGCTGAAGATTCTTCTGAATCGAGATACTGGCATTTTCTCGATGGAAGGCGAGGCGTTGTTCAAAATCGCAGGTTTGGTCGAGGCCAAGGTCCAGATAGCCTTCCAGATCGCTAACGACGGATTTGCTCTTGCCGTTGACGTCAGTTTCGATGTTGGAATCAAACCGATTATCAACTTCTCGCTGGCGGGCAAACTCTTTATCAATACACGCCCCGTAGCCGTCGAGCTTAACGGCCGTAGCATCCGACCGAAGTATGTGATGCTATCGCTAGTCGGTAAGATAACGATCGTAGGAATTTTGAATTTCGAAGTGAATGCGACAGCACAGGTCGGCGGCGTATTCTGGCGTCCGGATTTCGTGGAGGCAGCTTACAGAAAGGCGGAATTGCTACCTGGCGAATGGGCGGTTTCTCTGAGTGTGAAGATCAACCTGTTCGGAATCGCCAAGGGGCGGATTTCAGGATTCCTGCAATCAGACGGTTCATTTGGCTTCAATCTATACGGATCCATCGAAGTTGGAGGGCGTTTCCTCGGGTTCAAGGGTTCGATTGAAGTAAAAGCCTACTATCTATACGAGCGGGACCTACGGTACTTCAGCGGATCACTTAAGATCACCGTCTATTTGTTCTTCTTCAAATTCTCTGTAGGGGCAACAATCGAATACCGCGGTTGGGACGGGAAGTGCTCTTTGAGCGTCAGTGCAGGTGGTAGCTCGAAGACTTGGACTCTCGGGTACTTTAAGAATACGGCGCCCAAGCCGGTATTGGCTCTTGATAAGTCGAACAAAGAACTTGCTGATGGTGACTCGGTTGCGAGCAAGGACGGTGAGATCTACCTTACCACCGAACTTGGTTACAAGCGCCGCTTCGATATTGATGAGGAGCAGCCGATCTATTACATCGAGCATGTAAGCACTCAGCCGGACGGCTCGGAGACCGTTCAGGTCAGATTTAATGGTATGGTCAGCACCTACTCGGGCGTACGCAAGATTATCGCGCCCGAATCTATCGACCTGGACGCTGAGATTCATTCAACAATTGTCGTTGAGGAAGGTGTGACTTCGCAGTTGGATTTCACCGGCGCAAAGGGTAATGACGCTTACTATGTCTATGGCGGCAGCACATCAGTTCTGAACGTACTTGATGCGGGAACTGGTGATGATGAGGTGCTGGTTTACTCCAGTGATCCGAACCTGAGGTTCCAGATCAATGGAGGTCCCGGTAACAATTTCATCATGGGTGGCAATGGAAACGACCAGATTAGCGTTGGTAACGGAGTGAACTATATCCTCGCGGACCAAGGGCAGTTCCAAACCGATATGGTCACCCGCAACTTTTCAGCCATGACGGTCAACTCGCGAACCGTTGGTGGAAACGATGTGATCAATGCTACCTCGGGTACCAACTACATTATCGGCGGCTTGGGCAACGATACCATCAACGGTGGGGGCAGCAACTCGGTCATCGCTGACGAGGGAACATTCCGGTTCGGTTCGTCTGGCAAGTTGCAGGTGGCCTCTAGCGTCCCATCGCGTCAGGAAATGATGCTTGGCGATGGTGTCTCCAATCAGGTAATCCTCGGACAAGTTCCGCTGTCGGCCGAATCGCTAAAGATCGTAGTAGTCAAACCAGAAAGTGGAAGCCGATCCATCTTGCCTAGCAATGAGTATTCGATTTCAGGGCAAATAGTAACGTTCGCAACCGCTCCTGAAATAAACTCCGAGGTT
>JBJTAQ010000790.1:0-3173 GCA_046090945.1 Pirellula sp. | reverse complement strand
TAGGGGTAAAAGTAGTCATCGATATGGACACCATCGACATCGTAGCGTTGGACGACATCGAGGAAGACATCGAGGGTGTGTTGGCGGGATTTGGGTTCACCCGGATCGAGCCACAGGTAGGAGGTCTTGTCGTTGCCGTATCGTTTGACCAACTCGGGGTGGGTCTTGCTGATGTGAGTCTCCGATTCGATGTATTTTTGGCCCGTGTTGCGTGCTCGGTAGGGATTGAACCATGCGTGGAGTTCCATTCCGCGCTGATGCGTTTGCTCGACCCAGAACTCGAGCGGATCGTAGAACGGCTCCGGAGCGGTCCCTTGCTGTCCGGTCAGGTAGTAGCTCCAGGGCTCGAGCTGACTTGCATACAACGCGTCGCAAGAGGTTCGGACTTGCAGTACGATGGCATTGAGTCCGAGTTCTTGGCAACGATCGAGGATGGCTAAGGCCTCTGTCTTTTGCTCCTGGACACTCAAACCAGGTTTGGTCGGCCAATCGATATTCGCGACAGTGGCCACCCAAACCCCTCGAAACTCACGTACCGGCTCGGGCAAGGGGGGCAGGGAGGAAGAATTCTGACTCCACGCACAGTCGATTCGAGCCAAACTTGCAGCAGCCACCATCGCCCATACAAAGAGCGGTGCGGGGATAAAGACAAACAGGCGATTCATCGGTAGAGAATTCATCGGTACTTCGATCAAGTGATGGGTCAAATTCTAGTGCAAGATCGGGCACATATCGAACCACGAGCGACCTTGGCGATCCATCCAATCGATCGATTCGCTAGGTCCCCACATTCCTGTTTCGTAGGCGAATAGCTGTGGAGCCGCGGGGCTCCTCCATGCAGCGATGATCGGATCCATGATTCTCCAAGCCTGTTCGACCTCATCGCTTCGGGCAAAGAGGCCTGGGTCGCCGAGCATGGCATCCAAGAGCAATCTCTGATAGGCGTCGGGCAATTCTTTGCCGCTGGAGTCGAAGCGAAAATCCAGTTCGCTGAGCCTTAGACGCATATCTGAATCGGGCACTTTGGATTGGAAATACAACTGAAGGCCTTCGGCGGGTTGGATTTGGATCACCAAGCGGTTGGCTTCGGGGCGGTAGGATTTTTGATTGCCGAAGAGCATATGGGGGGGTTCGCGGAACTGGATGACGATTTGAGTCGTCCGACAGCTCATCCCCTTGCCACTACGCAGGTAGAAAGGCACCCCTCGCCATCGCCAGTTGTCGATGTAGAACTTTAGAGCGGCAAAGGTTTCGGTTTGACTATCCTTGGGGACACCTTCTTCGTCAAGGTAGCCTTGATACTGGCCTCGGATACCGAACTCGGAGAAATCGCTGCCGTGGTAGGGACGTACAGCTTGGAGGACTTTGACTTTTTCGTCTCGAACGAATTCCCCGGTGTAGCGAACTGGAGCCTCCATGGCGGTGACCATCATGAGCTGAAAAATGTGGTTTTGGAACATGTCCCGCAACACACCCGATTTGTCGTAGTACCCTCCCCGTCGCCCCACTTTGACCTCCTCGGCAACCGTGATCTGAACGTGGTCGACGTAGTTTCGGTTCCAGATTGGTTCGAAGATGGTGTTGCCAAAGCGCAGAACCAAGATGTTTTGAACGGTTTCTTTGCCTAGGTAGTGATCGATTCGATAGATTTGATCTTCTCGAAACGTTCGATGGATCGATTCGTTAAGCCCTTGGGCGGTGGCCAAATCGGTGCCGAAGGGTTTTTCGATGACCACGCGTCGATGGCCCACCGAATCGTCGTGCATCCCGGATTTACCGAGTTGCTCGATGGCCGTTGCATAGAGTTGAGGCATGGTCGACAGATAGTAGGTCCGGTCGGCGGGCTTGGACTCTTCGAGTTGATCGAGAAAGGCAGCCAGCTTGTAAAAGTCGTCAGTCGTCCCGATATCGGCCGGGTGGTAGTAGATGGATTGGGAGAAACTTTGCCAGCTGGCCGGATCGAAGTCACCTTTGCTGAACTGGGCGGTCGACTCTGTCAATGCAGCCCGCCACTGCTCGGAGGTAAAGTTGCTCCGGGCTACCCCGACGATGCGAGAGTCTTTGGGCAGGCGTCCACGTTGGAATTGGCGGTAAAGGGCAGGTATAAGCTTACGACTGGTCAAATCACCTGAAGCGCCGAAAATGACCATGCTGTGGGACATTCAACCGTTCCTTTTTCATATCATGAGATCGTCAAGTTCTACCCATTGTGTCCTAGGCCCGATGGGAATACAACGTGCCCCGAATCGAACACTAGGCAAATCCGAATGAAGTCCGAGCAATTTACGGTTTATCTGGTGCGCCATGCGCAGTCGGAGAACAATGCCAAGCCCGAATCGCAGAGAATTCCGGATCCCGCCATCACCGACTTGGGAATCCGGCAGGCCCTCGCCTTTTCCAGATTTGCCAGCAGCTTGGCTCCGACACATCTGTATACAAGTCCGTTTCTCAGGACGCTGCAGACAACCGCGCCGATGGCTGACGCCTTGGGCATTGTCCCGAGTGTCAAAGCCGACTTGTACGAACAAGGGGGCTGCTATCGCGGTTATCGAATCAACGATCGGACACCCGAACCGGGTTTGAACCGCTCGGGTATTCAATCCCTACACCCAAACTGGATTATCGATCCGTCGATCGATGAATTGGGTTGGAACAAGCATACCAGCTACGAGCATTTGGAAGAGGCTCGTGCGAGGGCCAATCGGGTTTCGAATTGGCTCGTCGAGCAACCTTGGCCCAAGGAGTCTCGAGTCATGCTGGTGATTCATGCCGACTTCAAAATCCGGATGCTCGAAGCTCTTTTGGATCGGCTCGATATCGAAGATCAACTCGGATCGGTGATCAATACCGCTTGGACCAGCCTGAAGTATTCAGGGGGTCAATGGAAACTCGATCGATTCAATCAGTACGATCATCTCGAATCCCACATGGTCTCGGAGTGAGCCCGATCAGGACGGTTTGCTAAACGACTTGCGGAGCAATTCCAAGCTCTTGGGGATCGCCGTCTTGTAGTCCTCCTTGCCCTCGAACTCCAACGACACCCAACCTCGGTAGTTGGCTTTGCGCATCAATTCACCGATCCGCTGGTAGTCCAAGTCCAGCGAGTACCACTCCCCACCGCCATAGTAAGTTTTGGCCTGGAGCAGCACGGTCCTTGGGGCAAGTTTTGCGAG
>JBJTAQ010000789.1:0-2372 GCA_046090945.1 Pirellula sp. | reverse complement strand
CCGCTGGCACCCCCTGGGGTCAAGGCGTACTGACGTTGATTCAGATAATCCAGGTCAAAGAACACAGCTTGCCGTGCCAATTGGAAGCTGATGGTATCGTAACCTGTGAGGTCATACACAACATCGTGTCCTCCAGGTGTGGTCAATAGGATGTCATTACCAGCGTCGCCGTAGAGGGTATCAGAACCATCGCCGATATCTCCCTGGATGTTCAGCGGGAGCAGGTATTCGGTCGCCGTCAAGGAAAGATCGCTGCCGAGGATCTTAGGCACTTGATTAGTTCCCCATCCACTGACTGATCCCATCTGGGGAATCGGCAGATACAAAGTGGCGTTGTGGCTAGCCAACACATCCTCGCCAGCCCCACCCTTGATCGTGTCGCTTCCGTTGCCTCCGAACAAGACGTCCGATCCGCTTGAGCCTACGATCGTGTCATCGCCAGCAGTCGCAGGATCTTCGCTCGATGCCGAAATAAACGTTAGAACTCGATTCGAACCATAAAGATCCCAGAGCAGTTCAATCGTATCACCCAGAGCGATATTGTTACCTTCGCCAGTTTGGATCAGGTCGTTTCCAAATCCACCAGCCATGATGTCGTCTTGATTACCAAGGAGGATCTGGTCATGGCCTCCAGCACCGAGTTCGATACTGCGAATCCGAACAGGTCGTTCTTGGGAATCCAAGATCACCTCGCCACCGTCGCCCAACGCCGTAACGGTTGCTGTGCTACCCTGAGTCGCCTGAATTGCATCGTCGGACCCACCACCTAGAGCCACCACCCGACCGGCAGCGATCGATACCGTGTCTTTTCCACCTTGCAGGCTGTTCATCGACCGAAGAGTGAAGGCTGCCGAATCACCTAGAGTCCTCTGAGTAACCTCATACCGACCTTCATCCCCAAACACCCAGGCGTTGCCAGCGTGGATCGTTATCTGGTCGTCGTTGTGTCCACCATAGATACGGTTCGTACCACCGGTGGCAGCAATCGAGTCGGCACCACCGCTACCCAAGTTGATCGATTCGATCGATTGGATGCTGCCATCGCTGAAGAACGTCGCGACCGCATCATCACCGAACGCCAAGTTGCTTCCGGTAGCAATTGAGATCGTATCGGCCCCGACCCCGCCGAATACCGCATTGCTCCCTCCGACAACGTTAATCGTATCCGCACCGCCTTGACCAAATTCATTACTTCGAACCTCGAGGAGGGAACCCGAGTTGGAAACTGTGACTAACCCGTTGTCACCCAGAGCCACTGTCAAGACGTTTAGAGGGATGGCATGGAGATCGATCGAGTCACCTGCAGCACCACCGATAACCACATTTCTTCCTGCAACTACATGGATATCGTCACCTCCTCCAATCGACCCATTGATCGATTCAAGAGTCGTGATTCCTGTTAGATTGCCACTGCTAGTGAGAACTTCGAACTTGCCTTCGTCACCCAGCACATAGTTATTTCCACCTTGAATGTCGATCGAGTCGTCACCGAATCCAGCGACAACCCGGTTTGCACCATTCCTCAGGGTGATTTGATCGTTGGCTCCTGCACCGAGATTGATCGACTGAATAAGCCGAATGCTTCGGTCGCTCTGGAAGTAAACCTCTGCGTCATCGCCTAGGATGGTGTTGAATCCATTTTCCGATACCAGGATATCGGCCGCAGAACCTCCGATCACTGCGTTCGAACCAGCGGTGATGTTCACTGTGTCGGCACCGCCTTCAGAAAAATTGATACTGCGAGCCTCCAAGAGCACTCCGGAATTGGACCAACGTATCGTTGCATTGTCTCCAAAAACTACCGAAGACGAGTTAGCCGAACCACCCAGTACGTCGATCTTATCACCTGCCGCGCCACCGACTACTAGGCTGAAACCTGAACCGATATCGATATCGTCTACCCCACCGCTGGATCCATTGACCGACTCAAGAATCGTGAAACCAGTCGGCTCTCCACCGTTGCTTAGGACTTCGAACCTGCCTTCATCACCTAAAACGTAATTCGCCCCACCGTTGAGTTTGATCGCATCGGCACCAAAGCCTGCGATCACGTGATTTGTTCCTGACTGGAGTGTAATTTGATCGTCGGAGCCAGACCCGAGATTGATCGACTGAATCAGTCGGATGCTGCGGTCACTCCGGAAGTAAATCTCTCCATCATCGCCAAGGATGGTGTTTACGCCATTTGCCGACGTGATGATGTCCGCCTGAGCACCTCCAAAGACTGTATTCGATCCAGCGATCAGATTCACATGGTCGGCCCCGCCGGCGACAAAGTCGATACTGCGAGCCTCAAGGAGTGCTCCCGAATTGGACCATCGAATCGTCGCGTTGTCACCAAAGACCACGGCCGATGCGATTGCAGAATTGCC
>JBJTAQ010000788.1:0-2707 GCA_046090945.1 Pirellula sp. | reverse complement strand
CATCGTAAAGCCGGATCTTGCCGTGCCGTGGCAAACCTGCAGACTCGAGCGCATCGTTGATGATCTCCTCGGAAGCACCGTCGAACACGGGTGTGATGGCTTGGAAGCCCGAAACAGCACCCGCCCAACCCAAGTGGGTTTCAAGGATTTGACCGACGTTCATACGGCTTGGAACCCCAAGCGGATTTAGCATGATTTGAAGCGGAGTTCCGTCGGGCAGGAAGGGCATGTCCTCGACCGGCAGGATCTTGGAGATAACCCCCTTGTTGCCGTGCCGTCCGGCCATCTTGTCACCGATGCTGATGACCCGCTTGGTCGCAATATAAACTTTGACCATTTGCAGCACGCCACTGCGGAGCTCATCACCGCGTTTCATGCTGTTCAAGCGACGATCTCTGAGATCCAATGCTTCCTCAACCGCTGGCCAAAGATTCTTGTGGACCTTCTTAACCTCGGCGTGCAATCCGGCATCAAGCCGATTGAGCAGTCGCGATAGGTTGAAGGTCTGGGCCTTTTCGGCGATGTACTTCGGATCCTGGCCGCCGGTCAAAGGAGTGCCATCCTCGTCGGTCAGCTTGCCACCGATCGATTTCTCGATCTCCTCGGCAAAGGCGACAAACGCGTTGGCGATATCCTTGTTCCCCTCTGTTTCCACTTGCTTGAGTTCGCGCTCGAAGTTCTTTCGCTCTTCCTCCGAGAGACTCATGCGGCGAGAGAACTTCTGAGTATCGATCACGATCCCTTCGACTCCCGAGCTAACCTCGAGCGAATCATTCTTGACGTCTTCGCCTGCCCGTCCGAAAATCGCGTGCAGCAGCTTTTCTTCGGGCGTCAACTCGGTCTTGCTCTTTGGAGAGACCTTACCGACCAAAATATCCCCGGGGCGAACATACGTGCCGACTTGAACAATCCCGGTTTCATCGAGGTTTCTCAGCGCTTTTTCGCTCACATTCGGGATGTCGCGAGTGAACTCTTCGCGACCAAGTTTCGTTTCTCGAATCTCGACGTCGAATTCCTCGATGTGGATCGAGGTGTAAACGTCTTGCTTGACGAGCTCCTCGCTGATGATGATCGCGTCTTCGTAGTTGTATCCATCGAACGACATGAAACCTACCAAAACGTTGCGACCCAGGGCCAGCTCTCCAAGGTAGGTCGATGCCCCATCGGCGATGATCTGACCCTTCTCAACCTTGTCTCCAATCTGAATGATCGGTTTTTGATTCAAGCAGGTTCGTTCGTTGAGCCCTTGGTACTTCTTCAGATGATAGATGTCCGTACCGATCTCGATACGTGTCGCATCGACAAAGGTGACTTTACCCGCACGCCGAGCCCGGACCACCATCGAAGAGTTTTTGGCAACTTCCTTTTCCAAGCCGGTACCGACGATCGGTGGCTCGGCCACTAGCAACGGAACGGCTTGTCGCTGCATGTTCGAACCCATCAACGCGCGGTTCGCGTCGTCGTGCTCCAAGAACGGAATCAAACCTGCAGACACCCCGACCATCTGGCAAGGGGAGATATCCATGTACTGCACAGATTCAGGCGCGACGATTTCGAAGTCGCTGCGGTGCCGAGCAATCAAACCTGGACCAGGAACCAATACAGAATCCTTAACGGCCAAGTCGGCTGGAGCGATGTAAGCATCCGACTCCTCGTCAGCTCGCAACCAAACCACATCGTCCGTCACACGACCCTCGGCGACCTTGCGATATGGAGTGATCAAGAATCCATACTCATCGACCCCCGCGTAGATCGACAGAGAACTGATCAAACCGATGTTGGTCCCTTCAGGAGTCTCAATCGGGCAGATCCGACCATAGTGAGAGATGTGGACGTCGCGAACCTCAAAGCCCGCTCGCTTACGGTTCAATCCACCTGGTCCGAGCGCCGAAAGCCGACGCTCGTGAGTCAACTGCGACAATGGGTTGGTCTGGTCGACCACCTGCGAGAGCTCGCCTCGTCCAAAGAAATACTCGATGGCAGCTGAAATGCTCTTTTGATTCACCAGCGAACGCGGAGTGATGTCCTGGGCTTCCTTGACACTCATCCGTTCCTGCACCGTACGACGCAACTTGAGGAACCCCTTGCGCAACTCCTCGCAAGCCAATTCGTCGATGGTCCTCAGACGGCGATTGCCCAAGTGGTCGATGTCATCAAACCGGGCTTCGCTATCAGGATCGAACAGATCGATCAGGTACTTGATCGATGCGATCAAGTCCTCCGGACGCAGCGCCATTTCATCTTCAGGGACCGTTAGACCAAGCTTGCGATTGACTCGGAAACGACCGACACGTCCGAGCCGATATCGATTGATGTCGAAGAACTTTTCATGGAACAATTGCTTGGCTTTCTCCAATGCTGGCGGATTGCCAGGTCGGAGCCGCTGATAAATCCTGAGCAACGCCTCTTCGTGACTGCTGGTGTTGTCTTCAGCCATCGAATTGAGCAAATAAGGGACTTTGGGCATGTCCATGACTTGGACACTCTTGACGCCACAGGTGCAGATAATATCCCCAATCGCTTTGGAAATCTTATGCCCGGCTTCCACAATGATTTCCCCAGCCCGTTCGTGATCGGAAGGGAAAACGATGTCGTCGCAGGCGATCTTGTTTTCAACCTTCGGCAGCGATCGGCCATCGCTGATCTTTTCTGTCTTGACCGGATAAAATGCACCTGTGGCGTCAAGAGTGTCCAAGTCATGGACATG
>JBJTAQ010000787.1:0-5482 GCA_046090945.1 Pirellula sp. | reverse complement strand
AGCAATCCGATTACTGGATCAGGTAGCGGCCTGTTCATTTTGGCTATTTGAGCACTAGAATGTGCTGATCGTAGCGGCAGCATCGTCGTCGCCCACCTTTATCTGTTGCCAAAAGAACCTTAGAGCATTCGTCATGGAGTATGTAGTACAGACGCACAAATTATGCCGCCGGTTTGGCGATTTGCTTGCCGTAGATCATTTGGATTTGTGTGTCGAGGCTGGGACTTTTTATGGTTTTTTGGGTACCAATGGGGCGGGTAAATCCACGACTATTAAGATGCTGACGGGCCTACTGACCCCGACGGCCGGTTCGGTGCGAGTTCTCGGCTACAACATGCTTGACGCCAAAGAGTCCCTTCAGGCAAAAAAATCTATCGGGGTGATTCCTGAGAGCCTAGCATTATTCGACAACCTGACCGCTCTAGACTACTTGACTTTTGTTGGACGCATTCATGGACTTGAGCGAAGCGTGGTTCGCAAGCGTTCGTTGGAGTTGATGGATTTATTAAATCTCGATCATACCTCGCAGACAATTGCACTTGAGTTTTCACATGGAATGAGAAAAAAACTCTCTCTTGCTGCAGCCTTGTTGCCGAATCCGAAACTGCTCTTTTTGGATGAACCCTTTGAGGGAGTAGATGCTGTGGCTTCGAAAACGATTCGGGATCTCTTGCATCAATTCATCGCAAAGGGAGGGACTGTGTTCCTGACATCTCACATTCTGGAGATTGTCCAACGCCTTTGCACCCACGTGGGGATTATCACCAGAGGCAGTTTGGTTCTTTCAGAAACACTCGAGACCTTGACTGGGCAAGGATCGCTCGAGACTGCGTTCATGAAGGCTGTTGGGGGTGGGGCGGCCGAGATCTCCGGTAAGCTCGATTGGTTGACCAGGGATTGAGCGAGGCGAAAGCTTTATGTGGAATCAGATTCTTGCGATCGCCGAGATGCAGTTTCGTTCCCGACTCAACTTGATGCGCAGAGAGTCATGGATCGGGCATATCGTAAAACTGATATTTGCGATTTCGATTGCCACCAGTGCGATTGGGGTATTGATCATCGCTCTTGTCGGTGGTTTTTTCTTGGCGCACGAATCCTCGGTTGACTATTACCTGCTGACATGGAATGGGATTGCGGGCTTTTTTCTTTTCGCTTGGATTATCTACTTTTCCCACGATATTTTTCGATCGGATACGATCCCTCTTCAGAGGGTTATGCATTTGCCGGTATCGCCAGCCCAAGCCTTTGGCATGAATTTTTTTCAGACCTGGTGCAATCTGCCGATGCTTTATTTTCTCATGTCAGCGATTGGACTGATTGTTGGTGAATCCATCAAATTAGGTCCCTTGGCGCTCTGGCAATTAGCTCCGATTTTTTTGCACGCTTTGATGTTTACAGCAGTGACATCGTTGCTACAGGCCAGAATCGCTGTCTGGTTAGTCAATCCACGTACTCGGCGACTGGTTCTGGTGCTTATTCCTGCCTTAGTAGGGATCCTTTCTTTTGGATTTGCGGTGTCGACAAGTTCCTTGCGGGAGCGACTTCCGAGTCCAGCGAACGTCGCTCAACCGAAACCTAGCGATCCGAATGAGTCTTCGAGCCAGTCGCAAAATGCATCTCAGGAGGTAGTAGTTCCACGTCCGCTTGGATCGAGTAGATTGGTCCGCACGACGAGGTTCTTAGACGCCGTGTGCCCGCCGATGTGGATCGCTGCATGTACGGACCGAACCACATCGCCGAGTATGAAGTCTCTGGCTCTCATGGCAAGCATGCTTGTGGTCAGTATCCTGGCTTTGCGATCCAACTACGCATTGACGCTTAAGTACTATCGAAACGGCTTCGACTTCGAATCCAATTCGAAAAAGTTAGTCGTTAAACCTCGAGATCAATTGCAACAGGACTCACCATTGACTTTCATGGAAAGTAGATTCCCGGGGCTCGATGAGACTTACTCTTCCATCGTATCGATGAGTTGGTTGTCCTTGTCCAGATCCCCGGAGATCAAACTCAGTATCCTTTTGCCCTTGATGCAACCGGTCATCATGATGATGCTCTTTGGTAGGCGCGGCGGCCCCGAGAATCCTTATTGGCAATATGTAGCGATCCTAGGGCTGACGGCATTAGGCCTGTTTTTGTCGTCTGGATTTTTGTGCAACCTTTTCGGAATCGATCGATCCGGGTTTCGCTTTTGGGTGCTATCCCCGATTGAGCGCCATACAATCTTGCATGCCAGAAATATCGCTTTCGGACTTCCGGCGCTGTTTTTGTCGATTGCCATGGGATTGGGAATCGCCTTGTTTTGGAATGTTTCCTCGCTAGTGATGCTCGAATCCCTTTTTGGATTGCTGGCTTTCTTCCCGTTGTATCTGATCGTCACGAACATCATGTCCATTCTGGCTCCGTTCCCATTACCGCCGGGTGGGATGCACCCAAAGGAATTCTCTTGGAAAACGCTGGCAATGAACCTCTTGTTGACCCTCAGTCTGCCTTTTCTATTGCTTTGGTGTTGCATACCAATCGGCTTGGAAGCAGTGCTTCAGTGGACGTGGCCAGAGATTCCCAACGGTCCGGTCGCCCTCATCGGTTCGGTGCTGATTTTCTGGCGATCATGGACTTTTTATCACAGGAACCTGCCTTTGATTGGACGTCTATTGCAGGCTCGGGAGGTCGATTTGCTGAAAATCGTGACAATGCATGTGGAAATAAAGTAGTAGCTGCGGTATTCGCTGTGTTGGTCCCTAGATCGCAGTCTGGGGGATCTGAGCAAAATTTGCGACCATTTGACATACTCAAGCCTTGGTACTTTTGCCAAAATAGCTGTACTCGTTCTACCCGAAGAATCGATACAACCCGCACCGTCCACCCCATGGCCCCGACCATTATTAGCCATTCGAATATGTCCAACCAAGCGTCATCGACGATCGAAAAACCAGTTGAGTTCGTAAGTGGAATCACCGTCCGGTTGGTCGGTGACTCTGGCGACGGCATGCAACTACTTGGCCAACAGCTGACCAACACCTCGGCTCTTCTTGGCAACGACGTAGCCACCTTCCCAGACTTTCCCGCTGAGATCCGAGCCCCGCGCGGGACTCGAGCCGGTGTATCAGGCTTTCAGGTCCAGTTTGCAGCCCACGAGGTTCACACGCCGGGCGACACGCTCGATGCGCTTGTGGCGATGAACCCTGCAGCCTTGGTCACAAACCTCGCAGACTTGGTCAAAGGTGGTCTGCTGATCGTCAACGAGGACAGTTTCGAGGACAAGGATCTCAAGCTTGCCAAGCTCAATACGAGTCCTTTGGAAGATCCATCGATGGAGAGGTATCGATTGATCAAAGTCCCGATGACACGTTTGACCAAGGAAGCTGTCAGTGAGTTCGGATTGAGTACAAAGGAGGCGGACCGTTGCAAAAACTTCTTCGCGATGGGTTTGGTCTACTGGCTGTATGGTCGCAACATGGACGCGACGCTGCGATTCATTCACGGAAAATTCTCTGCGGGCAAATCGGCGATTGCTGCTGCCAACGAGAAAGCCCTTCGGGCAGGGTGGGCTTATGGCGAGACGATCGAGGCGCTCGGTCATTCCTACAACGTTGAGCCGGCCAAGCTTTCGCCGGGGACTTACCGTAATATCATGGGCAATCAAGCCTTGGCTTGGGGATTGCTAGCCGCCTCGCAGCGTTCGGGCAAGGAGCTATTCTATGCTTCCTATCCTATCACACCTGCCTCGGACATCCTTCACGAGTTGGCTCGGTACAAGAACTTTGGCGTGTGCACTTTCCAAGCCGAGGACGAGATCGCTGCGGTATGTTCAGCGATTGGGGCATCTTATGGTGGCCAGATGGGGGTCACGACCTCAAGTGGACCAGGCATTGCGCTGAAGGCCGAGGCGATGGGGCTAGCCCTGATGCTCGAACTCCCATTACTTGTTATCGACGTCCAGCGCGGTGGTCCTAGCACGGGTCTTCCGACCAAGACCGAGCAAGCTGATTTGTTGCAGGTCATGTTTGGACGAAACGGGGAATCACCCTTACCTGTACTGGCGGCTCGCAGTCCGGGAGACTGCTTTGATATCGTACAAGACGCTTGGATGATCGCGACAAAGTTGATGATCCCGGTGGTCGTTCTTTCTGATGGATATATCGCCAACGGCGCCGAACCTTGGAAAATACCTGACGTCTCGAAACTTGGACCGTTCCCCATCGATCATCCGCAGCAGAGCAACAATCCCGACGGACCGTTCAAGCCGTATCTGCGCAACGAGTTGCTCGCGAGGCCCTGGGCGATACCAGGGACCCCAGGGCTCATGCACCGCGTTGGTGGCATTGAAAAAGAGGACGGGACCGGAAACATCAGTTACGATCCGGAGAATCATCAAAGGATGGTTCAAATCAGGGCGCAAAAAGTTGCCAATGCGGCCAAGCTTTTGGCTCCTCAGGTTGTCGAAGGTCCGCAGACCGGAGACCTGTTGGTCGTCAGTTGGGGTGGAACCTATGGGGCATGCTTGACGGCAGTTCAGCAAGCCCAGGCTTCAGGCAAAAGCGTTGCCCATGCTCACCTTCGCTACTTGAATCCATTCCCGAGCAATCTTGGGGAAATCCTAAGCCGTTACAAGAGGGTTCTAATTCCAGAGCTCAACATGGGGCAGTTGAGGATGCTCATTCGCAGCCGTTACTTGGTCGATGCAATTGGTTACAACAAGGTCAAGGGCAAGCCGTTCACGGTCTCGGAGTTGTACGAAAAGATTTGCGAACATTGCAAATAAGTTCTCCTAGTCTCCCCATTCGCCATTAATTCATTGTTGATCCATCCCTAGAAGACTTGTCATGAACACAGCACTAAAGGTTCTCAAGGCAGACGACTTCGCAAGCGACCAGGATATCCGTTGGTGCCCTGGCTGCGGCGACTACTCGATTCTAGCTCAGATGAAAAAAGTATTACCGGAGATTGGAATACCTCCGGAGCAAACCGTTTTTATCTCAGGGATCGGTTGCTCGAGCCGGTTCCCTTACTATGTCAATACCTATGGCGTTCACTCGATTCATGGTAGAGCCCCAGCGGTTGCAACCGGCCTGAAGCTATCCCGACCCGACTTGAGCGTATGGGTCATCACCGGAGATGGAGATTCGCTGAGCATCGGCGGCAATCATTTCATTCACTTGCTCCGCCGCAATGTCGATTTGAACATCGTCCTATTCAACAATCGCATCTATGGGCTTACCAAGGGCCAGTACTCACCGACGAGCGTCGAAGGTCAGATTACCAAGAGTACTCCGATGGGTGTGGTCGATCATCCATTGAATCCAATCAGTGTTGCGATTGGAGCCGAAGCCACCTTTATCGCTCGGTCTGTCGATAGCAATATCAAGCACTTGGCAACGGTTCTCAAGCGAGCGGCAGAGCATCGCGGTACGAGCTTTGTCGAAGTCTATCAGAATTGCAACGTTTTCAACGATGGGGCTTTTAGCTACGCACAAGACAAAGC
>JBJTAQ010000786.1:0-8123 GCA_046090945.1 Pirellula sp. | reverse complement strand
GAGATTGACGCTGCCAATCACACTATTTCCCTACACGACGCTCTTCCGAGCTCTCCTAATCGTACTCGTACTCTTTTGCCACCCCCATCCTTCTGCCCCCCATCTTTCTGCCCCCCATCTTTCTGCCCCCCATCTTTCTGCCCCCCATCTTTTTGCCACCTCATTTTTTTGCCACCTCATTTTTTTGCCACCTCATTTTTTTGCCTCAGAATTCTCAGTACTCCCAAGAATCACCCTGACCAGGAATGCTCGCTCCTCGTGAAACCGGTACTCAAAAAAGGTACCTTCGGGACCGATCCGGGATAAATCACAAAAGACCCAAGCACTCGTCGAGTGGGGAGCACCCGAAACTACGCAGCTCGGCGGTGTATTCTCAGTTGGCTATTGGTGATTTGCTGAGTGATCGCGCAAGCCACTTCCAAGACGCGAAGGGCCTCGGTTCCCGAGACCCTGGGCTGGCGTCCTAGCCGGATAGAATCAAAAAAATCGCTGTGTTCGGCTTCGATAGCATTGGCTGCCGGGGGAGAAATCTGCGATCGATCTAGCCATCGGGTAAAGAGTTCATCTTTGACTTTGACCCGCTCGGCAGGTTCGAGCTGATCGGCTCTGAAATCACCTGCTTCGACGGCGGTTGCTGCTCGGGTTGCAGTGAGCGAATTGGCTGAAAAATCCAGTTCATACCATTCTCGGTCGGCTTGAATCTCCATCGCTCGAGCCGACTGCGCACTGATCCGAGAGGCCAGCAGGTGGGCTCGGGCCCCGTTTTGAAATTCGATGTCGGCAATGGCAAGATCCTCGTGCTGCCCCAATACGCAGCGGCCTGTGGCACGGATATTGGTCACGGGAGAATCGATAACGCTCAAGACCAAGTCCAAGTCATGAATCATCAAGTCCAAAACGATTCCAATGTCGGTGCTGCGTCCGGTATAAACACCCTCTCGGCGAGTTTCGATCGTTCGAATGCTCGATGGTTCGAGGCGAGTTCGAAGCGCTTCCCAAACGGGATTGAATCTCTCGACGTGACCGACCTGAAGTCGCAGGTTTTTTTCCGCAGCGAGCTTCACTAAATCCTTGGCCTGTTGAACGCTTACCGCGATAGGCTTCTCAATCAGTGCATGGATTCCTCGTTCGAGTCCCCAGCAACCGACCTCGTGATGATAGATCGTAGGAGTAGCGACGACCATCGCGTGGATTTGGCCCGGTATTTCGCGAGGATCGCAGTAGGTTGGGACTCCAAGATTCTCGTCGACCCACGAGCGAGAGGACGCGATCGGGTCACAAACTCCGATCAGTTCGCAGTCTGTGCGTGTTGCCAGCAGTTTCGCATGGATACGTCCAAGATGTCCTGCTCCGACAACGATGACTGAAAGCTTCCGCGACGGATGGGTATCCATGGGAGTACCTGCTGGGATAGAGAGGGATCAGGCTGCCGCGCGTCGATCGCGACCTCGTCCATGGCGACCTTCGGAGGAGTTCTCGATGAAGGCGAAGAGTGTTTCAAGTTCAGGGGTCAAGATTCCGTCGCCTTGGAGGATTTCTCGTGCATGCTTGATCCCCACTTTAGATCGGTACAGCAACTTGTGGGCTTCACCGATTGCTCGAATCGCCGAAGTGGTGAAATTTTTTCGTTTCAAGGCCACGACATTGACGCAGCGAGGGCGGGCCGGAAAGCCTTCAGCAAGCATAAAAGGTGGAACGTCTTGGAGGACTCGGGAAAGACCGCTGACAAAGCTATAGCAACCGATCGAAGCGAAGTGATGGACCGCCACACCGCCACTGAGGGTCGCATCATGCTCGACTCGGACGTGTCCTCCGAGCATCACGTTGTTGGCCGTAATAACTCGATCCTCAATCACGCAGTCATGCGCGATGTGAGAGGTCGCCATGAAATAGCATTGATTGCCGATCGAGGTAACGCCAAGGTCTTTTTCCGTACCTCGATTGACCGTGATGCATTCGCGAAAAACATTGCTGTCGCCAATGATCACTTGGGTCGGCGAGCCTTGGTAGGACAAATCCTGCGGTTCACCACCGATCACACAGCCGGTGAAAAATCGGTTGTCTCGGCCGATCGTCGTATGTCCAGTGATCGTCACTCCGTTTTCCAACCGGGTACCTCTCCCGATCCTGACATGAGGACCGATCACGCAATGATGACCAATGCGAACATCTTCATCAAGTTCTGCTCGGGGGTCCACCACAGCGGTATGAGCGATGATCGTTGACATTTCGTTGGGTCCGCTTTCTGTCGTTCGTCGTTTGTTGATAGTTATCTAAGCTGCTTTGATCAGCGATTCATCAGTTTGCGAAACAATACTATGGATCCTCTGGGCCATTTGGCCGTTGAGGTTATGTCCGCTTCGGCAGGCAAAGACCATGCCTTCGAGTCGGTGCCCGCACAAGGCCAGATCCCCGATCAGATCGAGCAATTTATGACGCGAGCATTCATCTGGGAAACGGAGTTGGTTATCGATAGGTCCAGAGTCGCCAAAGATGACCAAGTCGCGGTGTGTGACATGTCGAGCAACCCCGTTCTCTTGCAATTTCAGAGCATCGGTTTGGGTCAGGAAAGTCCTAGCCGGAGCGATCGACGTAAGAAACTCATCCGGACTCAGCACGCAGCTCGAGGAGGAGGAAGGAATTGGGCTTTGGGGACCATAATCCAAGTGATAGACAAGCGTTAATCCAGGAGACTGCGACTCGCTAGCCTCGACGTACACATTCTGATCACCGGTGCGCAAGGTCCGGTCAATTTTAAAGTGCTTGGCAGGTCGATTGCTGGTAACCAGTCCTGCGTGGTGCAGCGCAAGTGCGATTGCATAGGCACTGCCATCCATCCCAGGCATCTCGGATCCATCGCATTCGATGATGCAGTTGTCGATACCCATGCCGTAGAGTGCCGCAAGCACATGCTCGACCATCTCGACGCTTGCACCGCCACTGACAAGCCTCGTTCGCAACTGCGCTTCGGCTCGATGGGTAGCTAACGCTGGGATTATCGGCTGACCTGCAAGATCAACGCGGCGAAACACGATTCCCGTATCGGGTTTGGCCGGCAAGAAGCTCAACGAAACATTCTTGCCAGACCAGTAGCCTCTGCCGCTAACTCTAGCAACATAGGCAATCGTTTTTTGGTAAGGAACCTGCATCATCTTCGAAAGAAAATCCGTTTTCTAGCGATTCAAAGATCCGCAGATTACCTGCGAACAGGACCACCTTGAGGATTGGACAACAGAGGCGTCTTGCCTCCAGGAGCCGTCACGCCCGGATTGGCTGCCGGGGTTGCCGTTGGAGCAGCCGCAGGCGTCGCCGCAGTCGCTGCAGCGGGAATATCTCGTTTGAGCAAACTAATCACAACGTCGGTCAGGTCGATCTGTTCGCTGAAGTAGATCACCTCTCGATCCGCACCATAGAGGACCGATTGCGGCTTCTTGGGGTTCATCTGCGTGGATTGCTTGCGATTGTAACGAACCACTAAGTCGAACTTGTAGTACTTGGCAGCCATACCAACACTGCCAACGATCTGATTGTAAGTGTCGTACATGAGCTTGGCCTGCCGCTCATCAAATTCCTCTTGCTTGTTCTTTGCATCAAGTCGCAGTCGGCTCTCCTGACCGACAATCGCTTCTTCTCGCTGCTTGAACTCCGGTGAATCCGAATTCAATTGCGAATTCAACTGCTGGATCGATTCTGAGATCTTCTTGCGGCGTTCCTCGAAATCTTTCATCGTCTGCTGAAATTCGGCCTTCATCGCCTCCATCTGCGCCGTGAACGTCGGATGGTTATCCAAAACATGTTCCATGTCGACGACGGCCACAGGGGTCAGCCTAGGTTGCGGGTCAGTTCCGCTCTGTGCAAAGCCCATCGAGCCCAGCGCGAGGGTCGCAAGAGCAAACCCTGCTAAGCGGATTTTTTGAATCAAATTGATACGGAACAGCACGTTTTGCACTCCTTGCGTTCGATGGTGGATGCTGCACAATCGCTTCCTATGCAGCTCGTTTCGCTGGGTCCTTCCAGCCCTATTCGGGGGCATTTTGCCCGAAATAGCCAGTCCGCGTAAATACCGATCTAAGAGAATCTAACGCGTTTCATTGAATCATGGAAATGCTAGCAAACCCACACGGCCTTGGGAGCCACAAGCCCAGACACTCCCATCGCCAGCCACGGCCAATGCATGAAACGGCTGTTTCGACATAGCAGTCCAGGTGTTAGCATCGGCGCTTGCATCACATCCATTCGGACCGGCACAAATCCAACGAACTACGGACCCCTGCAGTTTAAGCTGAATCGATTCCGGAAGATAAATTACACTTGAACGGTATCCTCCGGGCAATGTCCCGTTGGGTTTCTTCCAGCTCTTTTCCTGGGGATCGTACAAAGCGATGTTTCCCTCCTGCTTATCGGCTTGCATGTAGTCTCCGCCGACCGCGATGACTTGTCCCTCGGGGCTTCGAGCCAAGGAGAAAACGCCGGAGGACTTGCTGGCTGGAATTGGATCGACATCGCTGCGTGTCCAATGCCTACCACCGTCATCGCTCATGAGAACTTGAGCTGGCCCGGTTGCACCACCGAGCCCAATCCATACCGACTCGGAATCAAAAACCAGCAAACTACTGTTGCTTGCAGCGAATCCCGCTTCTGCTGGTCGTAGCGTGTATTGCTCTAAGCATGACGCTCGAAAACTCTGACCGCGATCTTGGCTAACCAGCGACAACAATTGTTGCTCGATCGGGTCACCGAATACAAACCCACGGTCTTTATCCCAAAAGCGCAGGCCATCGATAAAGGCATCGGGATGTTCATTCTCATAAACAATCTTCCAAGTAATGCCCGCATCCTTGGTGGAATAGATTCGACATGGGGCACCTGCAGTCGCAACAACAACTTCGTCGGCCGACCAAGCGTGAATCGAGCGCAGCTCAGACTTCTCGTCCAATCCCTCGATCTTGCAGCGGGTCCATGAGCGTCCAGAATCGGTGGTTCGCAGCACGGTTGCTTGGCTACCGCATGTCCAGGCTGTCGAGCGATCGATCGGATAGAGTCCACGAAGTGAGGCGCTGGTACCAGTCGGTAATACCCGCCATACCTCTTGAGCTCGGCACAGGGTACCGAAGCTCATCCAAAGGAGCAATCCAAACCTGACGAGTGGAAAAAACTGATTCATCGGATTAAGAACCTCGACGGGCTGCCCGGTAATGTTCGATCAGAGCGTTGGTTGAACTATCGTGGCTCAAATCCGGGGCCACAGCAGACTCCAGTTCTGGAACGATCCTTTGGGCCAACACCTTGCCCAACTCAACGCCCCATTGATCGAAGGAATCCAGATTCCAAATCACACCTTGGGTGAACACAATGTGTTCGTAGAGCGCAACGAGCTTGCCGAGTGCTGCAGGAGTCAGCCGATCCAAAAGCAACACATTGCTCGGACGGTTGCCATCGAACTCCCGGTGAGGAGCTAGCCAATCTGCGGTCCCCTCGCTGCGAACCTCTTGGATCGTTTTGCCAAAAGCCAACGCTTCGGCTTGTGCAAAAACGTTCGCCATCAGCAGATCATGATGCCTACCCATCGGATTTAGCGTATTGCAAAAGGCGATGAAATCGCAAGGGATCAATCGAGTTCCTTGGTGGATCAATTGATAAAAGGAGTGTTGACCGTTTGTCCCGGGCTCGCCCCAGTAGATAGCACCGGTGTCATAGTTGACCACGTTTCCTGCAAGTGTCACTCGTTTGCCGTTGCTCTCCATCGTCAACTGCTGCAAGTAGGCTGGGAAACGCTTGAGGTATTGATCGTAAGGGAGAACGGCGATCGAAGCGGCACCGAAAAAATTGTTGTACCAGATGCCCAGGAGTGCCATGATCACCGGAATGTTTTGTTCCCAAGCAGCGGTCCGAAAATGTTCGTCCATGGCTCGAAACCCCGAAAGCATATCGAGGAAATTTTCCGGCCCGATCGCGATCATCGTAGAGAGTCCAATGGCCGAGCCCATCGAGTAACGACCTCCGACCCAATCCCAGAATCCAAACATATTGGCCGTGTCGATTCCAAACTCCAAAACCTTGGACGCATTGGTCGATACAGCCACAAAATGCTTGGCCACCGCCTCATTCCCAGCGCCAAGCCCTCGGAGCAGCCAATTCCTAGCTGTCTGTGCGTTGGTCATCGTCTCTTGGGTTGTAAAGGTTTTCGAGGCGACGATGAATAAGGTCTCTGACGGATCGAGCCCTTGAACCGCCTCGGCAAAATCAGTTCCATCGACGTTCGAAACAAAGAGGAACTTGCGAGTCCGATCGCTGTAACTCTTGAGAGCTTCATAAGCCATCACCGGTCCAAGGTCCGACCCACCAATCCCTATGTTGACGATATTGACGATCGGTTTGCCAGTGTGACCTTTCCAAGTTCCCGAACGGATGCGATTGCAAAAATCGCTCATTCGATCGAGGACCTCGTACACATCGGGTACGACGTTTCTGCCTGCCACCTCGATGCTCGCATCCCTAGGTGCTCTAAGTGCCGTATGCAGGACGGCTCGATTCTCAGTGATATTGATCGCATCCCCGCGAAACATAGCCTCAATGGCAGCCCTCAATCCCGATTCTTCTGCCAGCGCGCCTAGGAGTTTGAGCGTCTTGTCACTGATTCGGTTTTTCGAGTAATCCAAATAGATTCCTACGGCTTGGACTCCCAGCGATTTTCCGCGACCTGCATCCTGGGCAAACCAATCTCTCAGATGGACCGAGCGAATCGATTCATAATGATCCTGAAGTGCTCTCCAACTCGATCGCTGGGTCAACGGGGCTACACTGGTCATGATTGATGTCCTTGATGAAATCGATTGGCGACTAGGTAATGATAGAACTGAATATAACGGCATCCAACGAGGCTGGTACAACCGATCCCACCGATTTTACTCTGCACACATCACGTTCCTGGACAACCTCGGATAACTCAGCAGGATTCCTCAAAATCGCCGATGATCACCGAGCAAATCTCCCGCAAACGATCTTGCAATCTAGGGTCCAAAAAGGGCTCTGCCCTCAATCGATCGACGTAATTGACCAAGGTCAACACGGTGGAGATTCGGTGCATGAGTATGGCGTCTTCCAGCAGATACCCCGGATCGCCTAACACCTCGCAGTAGGCTTTCCAAGCTTCCGTCCAACCCTCGCCACCGAGGCAAGACATCGATCCTATGGCTCTTGCAAAATCGAACCCGGGCCATCGAATATCGGCAAGGCTAAAATCAATCAGACCGCCTACGATGGATCCCTGGAACAGCCAATTGCCACGCCAAGCATCTCCGTGCATCCAATGCTGGAGCCTGGATCTGCCGACAAGCCTTTCAAAGGACCCCTTGTCGTGTTCCAACGTCCTGTGTGCGCGCTGCATGGCTTGTTCGATCAAGCAAAGCATCGGATCCTCGACCCTTGGATTCGAACCAAAGCGAGCCAGACCGAGCAACGACCGGTAGGGTGCCTGGAATCTGTTGCGAAGCAAATCCTGAACCAACTCGTTGCGTCTCGACATGCGCTCGTCGGGACGAAATTGCCCAGAAGTCGCAAAGACTTTGTCGGCCTCCCACCCTCGGGCGATGCGATGCAAAAAACCGAGCCACGTACCGACGGACTGGAGATGTTCGACCGTAACTTGCTCGATCGACTCGAACGCAACCCCTGGTTTGCATTCCATGCATTCCCAAAAGCAGTCCTCGGAGACCAAACAGGTTCCGGTCAACGGATCATCGCGCTGGCTTGGCCACAGAACCAGTGCCGGCACGGGACATGGCATCGGGCCGGCAACCGCCTTGGCCCAGCGCTGCTGGGCCTGGTGAACTTTGAGAATCCTCCCCAAGCTTCCGAGCGAGTGCTGCTTGAGACAATATCCACCGATCCTATAAACCTCTGCGCCCGAAAGGCCGGCTTGAATCCTGGTCAATAAGGCCAAGTCCAAGCCGAGGAGTTGAAGATTCCTTCGAACGCCGCTCGGGAGCATCCTCGATGCGTTTACTGACCTTGGCCTCGCGAGAAACCAGGTTTGCCATCAAAGTTGTAAAGACCTTCATGCTTTACAAACTCTAAACCCGCCTTATGAATTCGGGCGAGCAAGGCCAGGATCACATCGTTGG
>JBJTAQ010000785.1:0-3306 GCA_046090945.1 Pirellula sp. | reverse complement strand
GGTTGGCGATCGGCCCTACGGCTTGAGCTTCCAAACTCCCTGCCCGACCATCCCAAAACTGAGCCTTGCTCAAAATCCGATTCATCGAGGTCGGTGAGTTACGGCCACCAAGCTGCCCGTTGATCCCGACGCCAAATTGGGTGTGGGCCCCGTAGCCGGCGGTGGGGCTATGGCAATCGGCACAGCTAACCGTTGCGGTCTTGGACAGCCGACGGTCAAAATACAACTGACGCCCTAGTTCAATTTTGGCTCGGGTCAGAGGGTTGTCTTCGGGGATGTAAATCGCCTCTTTGCCGGCCGAAAGCCCCTCGGGCAATTCAACACTGAGAACTTGATGGTTGGCTGGGTTTTCCAAGAACTTCTTCACGTCTGCCGAGCTCAAAGCTCCTGATCCGGGCACGCCGGCCGTCAGGGTTGGATCTCCAAGTTTGACACTGTCAGCGCAAATCCCCACTACAGGCAAGGAAATTCCGGGTAGGGCAAATCCCAACAAGAAAGCTCTTAAAAATTGCGTTCGCATTTCCAAAAAACCCCAAAAACAATCGAGTAAATAGATGAATCCTTCGATTACCGTTAAAAATCGAGCCGGATTAACTGCTGGATTATAGCTGGCAGTCTAGCCGATTTATCCCCCTCAGATCTTGACGAAAATCTTTCGGCGGTAAAGCCAAAATAGGATCAGCCAAAACACGGCAAGTACGCACAAGCCCAAGAAAAAGTCTCGAAATTCCGCGGGCACCCAAGCCTGGATTGCAAAGCCGAAATGTCGCTCGATGGCCTGCTTGACCCACTCCTCGATCGTCCAACTCATGACATAAGCTACGATCGAATTGGCCCCGATGACTCGAAAGAAAAAGGACCATCGAGTCAGCCCAGCATCATCGCAGATCCAACTCAGAACCAGTAGCCAAACAAAGCAGATCGAGCCGCTGAAGAGGACCCAACTGGGTGTCCAGATCCTTTTGACGATCGGACAAACACCGCAAAAGTCCATCGCCCAAGCGGCCGCAAAGCACACGGCAGCCCCTCCGAGAAAATACAAACTCCGTTTCCTGAAACTTTCGATGTCGCGCAGCCATTGGCCCGCGAGCAGCCCAAGCAACATCGTAGCGAGCGTCGGAATGAAACTCAGTGTGCAGTACCCACCGGCAGAAAACTCGAATCTCTTGGCTCTCGGGAATAGATTCATCCACCAGACATCAAAAGCCCACGCCGCATTGGAGTTCTTGTTCCAATGCCCAGCAAACCCTTTGGCATGATGTTCCCAATCCTGAGGGACCCCCACAGATTGGTAATTAAAACCGCTGGCCGGGAGTGGATACAGAGCGAAGATTCCCCAATACAACAGCAATATCCCTAACGCACCAACGACGACATGCCAGGGTTTACGGTCAGCGAAAAAGAATAGCAAGCCATATCCGAACCCGATCTGAGTGAGCGTGTCGTCGAAGGTCCAGTTGGTGTGCGGCTTACCCAAACTCCTGAGGAATATCCCGAGGAAGATCAGGATCCCACTTCGAAGCAGCGCATGCAGAAACATCCGCTCCCAGGACTGTCCTTGACGGGCTCGTTTGGAAAACGAAAAAGCCAACGATGTTCCGACGAGGAATGAAAAGCCCGGTTGGATCATATCGTGCAACGAGCAACCACCCCAAGCCACATGGGTGGTGTGGAATTGGATCCACTCCAAGGCCCGCTGCAAGTTCTCGGATAATCGATCTCTGATCTGATACAGTTTGGTCCAGTGAAGGACCTCTGCAAGCATCAAGAACATCACCATCCCGCGAAACACGTCGATGCTCGTACGGCGCATCGATCGAGCGTCGTTGGTAGGTTCAATCGTTGCCATGGACAATCATCCGTTTCGGAATGTCGGAGAGATGAAATCGATCAGGGGACTTGCGGCGACGAGCAAAAAGCCGAAGAGCCAGAACACGTTATCCCACATCCCACTGGGCAAAAATCTTGCCGCGGCCAATAGACCAAATCCAGCGATGAAGAAGAACTCGGGTCGCATCGGGCGTTGCCAAGCGGAAAACCAAAGCAGCACGACCCAAAAGGCCACCAATAGACCCACGCCCCCCATCGCCATCCATCCAAAAGACACCAATAAAAACAGATGGATCAGATAGTAATAGGTCAGTCGAAACGAGAACCAGTTGACGAATTTGTTCACAAAATTCATAGCGACCAGAATTCTATCCGATCTGCATGCGTTTTTCGAGTTCCAATAAGCCCCGTTTGCAATCCAACCCGCCCGCGAAACCAACCAATCGGCCGGTTTTCCCAATCACCCGATGGCAAGGCACAACGATCCATAAGGGGTTTTTTCCAAGGGCCGCTCCGACGGCTCGCGACGCTCGGGGCGAGCCTATCGCTGCGGCGAGTTGTGAGTAGCTCCAAGTCTCCCCGTAGCGAATCCGATCCAAGCAGTTCCATACGGATTTCTGAAAATCGGTCCCCCGAAGCATCGTCGGCAACTCAAACGCCGTCCTGTGCCGATCGAAATATTCACCAAGCTGCATTTGGGTCTGATCGAGTACGCAGTGGCACTCGGACCGCTCCTGCCTAGATCCAGACTGTCCTGCAAACCCCGACTGCGGGATACCAAGCTTCACTTCGGTCAAATATGCTACGACTCCCTGCGGACCCTCACAAGCCTCTGCGACCGCCCAGATGCTGCCGAAAGGACTCGGTATCACTCGGCTTACTGATACCCACCCCCACGTTTTATTCTTCTGCGAATGATTCAATCGATATCTACCACTGAGGCTCGGACTGCAACACCTTAAAATAAAGTATCGCCAAAACAACGACCAAACTTGCGATGCTCCCGGCAAGCCTTACAGCAGTCCGCTTGGAAACGATCTTGCATATAACCCAATCGACCATCGCACAAAGCGACGGAAAGCCGGCAAGCAGCAATAGCACCCACAGCTCAAGCCGGTTCCAAGCGTACACTTGCGAGACACTCAGCCCTGCAACGGCGGCAAACCCAAGCAGAACGTTCCACTGCCAACCACCTCGATCCCATCGAGTCACTCCGTTCGTGACCTGGGCAATCTCCATTACAGAAGGAGAACCCCGCAGGAGGTAGCGCCCAAGCATTCCGCCTGTGGCGATCGAAGCACTGAAGATCATCCACTCTCCGAGCGATGCGTAACTTTGCAAAACTACCAAAGCGATGCAACCCAAATGAGCCACTTGGACCCAACCCAACCAATCGGCCTGGGTCGACTGCTCCCGCCATGCGATGAGCCAAGTGTTCACCAAGGTAGCAATCAGGGTCAAGCCACCGAGCCACAG
>JBJTAQ010000784.1:0-1914 GCA_046090945.1 Pirellula sp. | reverse complement strand
TGCTCAGGTCGTTGGGACTGGACCTACGATCCGATATTCCGCGATGCCAGAGATGTTTGAATCGCTGATGTACACCGCTCGGCATGAACTGATCATCACCACACCCTACTACGTCCCGGACGAGCCGATGCAAGCCGCCTTGTGTGCAAGCGGTCGTCGGGGTGTCGAAACGACATTGATTGTCCCGAGGAGGAACGATTCCTGGTTTGTGGCTGCAGCGAGCCACAGTTACTACGCCGCCTTGCTCGATGCTGGAGTTCGGATCTTTGAATACGACGGCGGATTGCTCCATACAAAATCTCTTACCATCGATGAGCAAATGGGGCTGATCGGCTCGGCCAATTTAGATCGCAGAAGCTTTGAGCTCAACTACGAAAACAACATTTTATTTCAGGATGAGGCGCTGACGAAAAAGGTACGAGAAAGGCAATTGTCATATCAATGGCAATCGCATGAAGTCAGCCGAGAACAAGTGGCATCTTGGTCACTGGCAAGGCGATTCTGTAATAACGCTGCGGCGATGCTCGGGCCTGTTCTCTAGACTCTCATTAGATCGATGTTGTTATAAAAAGATGCATTGGCACTCGTTTCGAGCCATGCGATTCGTGGAGTAGTACCAAGAAATTTGCAATAAGAAAACCGAGTCCACGCCCATTAGAAACCCATTCGAACCGTTTTTTAACCACGGAGACACAGAGACTCACAGAGTTGCTCAACACCCCTATGTTCCCCTCCGTACCGCCGTGACTTAAAAGGGCAGAGATACCGAGAAGCCAAGAACATGAAAAAAGAGTATTTGGCCATTAAAAACCCTGACTGCAAAAAAAACGCACCCCTTGCGGAGTGCGTTTTTTGAATGCTTGATAATCGATTCTAAGGCAATTACTTGCGACGGAATCGGCGAGCAACAAAACCTACGGCACCTAGACCGAAAATCGCCATCGAGGTTGGCTCTGGAACAGGAGCGCTGAACTGGGTGTCCATGCTCCAGCTTGCAGAAACCGTTCCACCGGACGTTCGGCTAAAGGTAATCTGCAAGGTAACGTTGGAGAGAACCGTAGTATCGCCTCCAAAGAAGGAATTACTTCCAGGGGTAAAGGTACCTTTGAAGCTAAGCTGCCGAGTAGCTGCACCTGTTGCATCACTAAGAGTACCCGTAGAGGCCTCTCCATCGATAGATCCATCAAAAGTTCCGAAGTCGGCAGATGAAAAATTGAATGCATCACCCACCACTTGGCCGAAAGCATCGAAATTTTCACTATCGCCGAACGCGACATCGTTCAAGACATCGATACCAGCAAAGGAACCGGTAGCCAAGACATCGATCGTCTTGAAAGTTGAGACGGATAGAGGACCGTCCATCGCACCGTTAGTCGGGCTAATCGACAAGAAGTAACCATTGGGCATCGTCCCTGTTCTTGAGGGCAACCATCCCGCGAATGCCTGCACGGAGCAGACGGCAACCATGGCGATGCATAGCAACGCACTACTGAATCGTTTCATACTGAAACTCCTCCCAGGAAAGTGGAAAAATGCTCAGCAAACCATTGCTAAGCAACATGAAGTCAGTTCCGCCGCGATCGGCAGATTGAGACCAAAAAGGTAACACAATCCTACCTCTACGTCAATCTAAGGGCTTAAAATTGAAAAAATCTCGGAAAAAAATTTGTTTTTCTTGGTTTTCTAGGTACGCGAGTTGCGTAAATCTACGCAACTCGGCAAAGTCCATCAGGAGGTTAGGATCCGCGCGGTCTGACAGACCGTTCAGCTAATTCTCAAAGGAAGTGAGGTATTTGCAAGCAAATCGGGTATGGCGGTGCAAGGGTTTTCCAGCCATGCGATTCGTGGAGTAGTACGAAGAAATTTGCAATAAGAAAACCGAGTCCACGCCCATTAGAAACCCATTCGAACCGT
>JBJTAQ010000783.1:0-8673 GCA_046090945.1 Pirellula sp. | reverse complement strand
TCAAGCTAATTGTTTTGAGCAACCTGGATTTTCGCGATCGCTTGCACATGCCCGTCGGCTCCGAGAGGGTCGAATACGAAGGATAGACTCCGTTGGGGGGGAGTGTCCAATTTCAACCGATTCAGAGCAATATCATTCGGCAAGTTCATTCGGTTGAATCTGCTTGAATTCAAGCAGATTCATTTGCTAGCACAACATCGACGGCGACTTCGAGTGACGTGCCTCCACCTCCCACGAACACGCCTTGGATGGGGGCAACATCGGCGTAATCTCTTCCCCAGGCGAGCGTGATGTGGTCTAGATCCACTCGCTTGTTGTTGGTCGGGTCCCAATCGATCCATCCAAGCGATCCGAGGTAGAGGCTGGTCCAAGCATGGGAGGCATCTGAGCCGACGAGTTTTGGCTGGCCCGGTGGAGGGGTGGTGACCAGATAGCCGCTGACGTACCTTGCGGGTATACCGAGTGAACGCATGCACGAGATGAAGACGTTGGCCAGGTCTTGGCAGACTCCGCGGCGATTGCGAAGAGCCAGGATCGAAGGTGTTGTGACATCGGTCGAAAGCGGTTGATACTGGATCGACTCGTGAATGAACTGATTGACTTGGTCAATTACCCGCAATGCGTCCTGCTGAGGCTCCCATACCGGCTTTAGAAATTGAATAAACTCGTTCCCGATCGAACAGTAGCGCGATTCGCTCAAAAACTCTTGTGCTTGAATACTCTCTGCACAGTCTGACCGATTCAGCCAGTCGAGAAGATCATCTGCAGTGAACCCTGCTTGCGATGGATGATTGGGCTCGAGTCTTTGCAACGAGAAGCTCGAATGCACACATAACTCGTCATGGGCATGTTCGATGCTGAAAAATTCGGTCGGATTTCCAAAGCTATCGAGTCCAGAGGATCGATAGGCAGGCGCTGGGTCGATTTGGATACTCGCATGCAGCAGCGTTTGGCCAGTCACCTCTCGGGGTCGCAAATGAAGTTGGTTGTGACACAGCGAGGCGGGGAAACTGTATCGGTAGTGAGTCCTGTGGGAGACCTGATATTCTCTGATTCGCAAGTTGCCGCTGGACATGCAATCGCAGGAAATAGAGGAAAAGTAGGGCCCCGGCCCATGCACCCCTGTGCAATCTTGGCCAACTCTCGATTATTCTATCGCATCGTGCAAGGGGCCCAACCCCTCGCAGGTTCGCTCAACGTCGAATTCCTTTACCGCTTCGACTGCTCTTAGAGGCAGAGAGGCTTTTTTCAAACCGATTATTAAAACCATTTGCCAAAAAATGCAGACCGTCAAAGAAAGCATCTACGATCATCCCGTCTACTACGATCTGATCTTCGGAAGTGATTGGGCTGCTGAATATAAATTTCTCACCGCCGCCTTTGCCAAGCATGTGAAAGGTAAAGCCAAACGCCTGCTCGAACCGGCTTGTGGAACCGGACGCCTATTGTATCGAATGATCAAAGGGGGGTATCACTGCGCTGGATTGGATCTAAACTCCAAGGCGATCGAGTTCTGCAACCAACGCCTTAAACGCCATGGCATCAAACCCACCGCATTCGTGGCCGATATGTGCGCCTTTGAAATCGATAAACCCTACGATGCAGCATTCAATACGATCAACTCCTTCAGGCATCTGGCCAGCGAAGCTCAAGCAGTTGCGCATCTGCGGGCGATGGCCAAAGCGATACGTCCAGGAGGGATCTACGCGCTAGGCTTTCACCTGACGCCCCTGGTTGGTCCGACAACCGATGAGGAGTGCTGGACCGCTCGCCGTGGGCATCTGCAAGTCAACACGCAGATGTGGCCTCGCGATAAAGATCCTAAAGCCCGAGTCGAACGGTTCAATATCCGTTTCGATATCTACAAGCCGACTGGATCGATGCGTATCGACGACTGCTTGGTACTGCGAAGCTACACGTACAAGCAGTTCGATGCTCTCGTCAAAAAGGTGCCCGAGTGGAAGATCGAGGCGGCTTATGATTTCAGCTACGACATCGATGAACCAATCGAAGTCGACGAGACCACCGAGGATGTGGTGTACATCCTCAAGCGACAGAACTGAAATCGCTCAATGACCTAAGCCTAAAATCAGAACGGCGCGTCTTCGGGATCGTCCGACGCAGCTTGCGAGAATTCGTCATTGATCGACCCGCCTCCGCCCGCAGGTCCCTCCGCGGACTTTCGGTACGACAGTGCTTCGGCGCTAAGGAAATACTTGACCTCGCTTTGCGGGTCACGCTGCCACTTGCGACCAGAGAGCCTGTAGTTGACAGTGATATCATCACCGACGCTCAAAGCATCACAGCTGTCGCAGGCATCCCCGATAAACTCCAGAGGAATGTAGTTGGTGAATCTACCGAGATTCTGCTCGAGAACCACGGTCCGCTTGCGAAACCCTTTCTGCCCATACGACTTGGTCTCTTCGATCAAATGGACAATGCCTCGGAGGGTAGCGTTCGACATGGGGATTCTGCTCTCAAGTGATAAATCGTTGAACTTAGGTGGATATAACCACTTTAAAATTTTAAACGTATTTCGTTGGCTTGGAAACCCACCAAAAGCGATTAGGGTTTGCGAGAATCCCGATGTTTGCCTGCTAATCCGACCAGTTCCAGGAGTTTCAGCGCGTTGGTTGTGGGGGTCACCCCCGGCCGCATCTTGTAGTCGAATCGCATCTGTTCTGTGCCGTCAACTTGTTCGAAGAACTCTCGGAAATGGACCACCTGGGCGACCCTTGCAATACCCTCGCAATTGGCCAGTTCCAAATCGTGCGTGCTTGCTACAACCAACGCTCCGAGTTGCACGAATTGGTCGAGGACTTGCTCGACGGCTATCTGCCTTTCCCGCGAATTGGTCCCTTGGAGTATCTCATCAAGCAGGACCATCGAGACGCGATGGGGGCCTCCCAATTGGTGCTCGCGTGTCGAATCGGTGATCGCACGCAACCGCTTTAATTCAGCCATGAAAAATGAGACTCCATCGGCCAAGCTATCCTGAACGCGGATACTCGAAGCCAATTGACAGTTTGGACCACTCCAACTTCGGCAGGCGACCGGGCTCCCGAGCCTTGCGAGCACCGTGTTGATACCAAGGGAACGAAGCAACGTCGACTTGCCTGCCATGTTGCTACCGGTAACCAACAGGAGCGGTTTGGATTCCTCAATTTGCACATCATTGACTACCCGTTTCTCGTCGGGGATTAGGGGGTGTCCTAGTTCCCGAACTGCAAGATCTCGCGATGCAACATCGGAACACTTGGGGTAGCTCCAATCCGGGTATTCGTCGGCAACGGCCGCAGCGCTTGTTAAGGCCTCGATTTGTCCAAGTCCCTCAATCCAAGCTTGGATCTTCATCCCATGCCGCAGTTTCCACTTTTCGAGCGATTCGAGCACTCTTGCGTCCCAGAAAAGGACCAATTGCAAGATCCAATAGGGGATGAACAGGAGTGGATTGCGCTGAATCCCTGCAAATCGCATGCGACGCTGAAGACTCTCGATGGCATGGGTCGCCGAGTTGTCGCCATCGAAAAGTTGCCCCTTGATCTGCTTGAGTAGCGGCGAGTTTACCTCAAGTTTTTCCGCCAAACCAAGCAAATTCGCTAAAGACGAAAGTTCGCGATTTGCGTTGCCAATCTGGACGAACATGTCGTGAATCCGCCCGATGATCGAAACGGTCACAAGTAGGTTGAGGCTAACGCCAGCCAGGAACGCAAAAAAACCGACATTGAACAGTACGACCTGCCCCAGCAGGACGCTCAAGAGGATCAATGCTAGTGCCACAAGGGTGACAGCAGGACCGATCCAAGTCAACAGTTTGAGCCAACGTCGATGATCGAAAAAAGAACCCGATGATCCCCACTGAGCGATCCGTTCGGGAGAGGTGTCGCGTCCGCGAAACCCAAGCGCAGCATCCCAGAAAGACTCTCGCCAAGCTCGCTGTTTCTGTAGATCGGCGACCGCTTGCTGACGCTGCTCGACCACCGAAAAAGGGGTCCAAGTCCCCATCCAATGGGCGATCGTTTTTGCTCCCGATTCCGTGACGGCCAAGGAGATCCAACGAAAAAGGGAACGATCGCCAAAAAGATCTAGATCTTTCGAGAGTTCGTTTGCTGAGCTCGAAGCGGCGATCTCAGTCGGCAAAGCCGACAATTCATCCCAACGCCTTTTGCACCTAGCCTGCATCCGCTTGTAAAAATTCCTCTTCTGAGTCATCCATTCCAATCGATCGACCAACACCTCCTGCCAAGATGCCAAGGCTAGGAAAGCGACGATCAACACAAGGCCAAGTTGCCATACAAGGCCTGGCAATTGAGGCTCGCTAAACGCTGCGATGACCATCAGTATCCCGGGCAGGGCAGTCGCAATCCGTCCAATACTGAGCTTTTTCGAGAGCGAATCCCCCTTTGTGATTTGCTCATCGAGCTCCTTGGTTCTTGATTCGTAAGTAGTCTGTGCAGTACCCAAGTCGGACTCGAAAACGATTGAAAAGAGCGGTCAGAGATTATGAGAGATTGATAGACTAAGAGAACAGCGCGGTTGCGAAGTCGTCGGGAGAGAACTCCTGCATGTCTGGTAGTTTCTCTCCAAGTCCCACGAACTTGACAGGTAACCCGAACTGCTGAGCAATCGGAATGATCACTCCACCCTTGGCGGTGCCGTCTAGTTTCGAAAGAACGATCCCGGTGCATCCGGCCGCCTCCGAAAACCCTTTGGCCTGGCTGATCGCATTTTGACCTGCGGTTGCATCGAGTACCAAGAGCACCTCATGAGGCGCTGACTCGACATGTTTTTGGATCACTCGTTTGATTTTTTCGAGTTGCTGCATCAGGTTGCTTTGAGTTTGCAATCTGCCTGCGGTGTCGACGATGCAGACATCAAACCCTTCGGACACAGCCCTCTGCATGGCTTTGAAGGCTACACTCGCAGGATCGGAACCTTGATCACCAAGCATGATCTCGCATCCGATCCGATCGGCCCATATTTTCAGTTGCTCGACGGCAGCCGCGCGGAAGGTGTCTCCTGCAGCCAACAGAACCCGTTTGCCTTGGTTGTGCAATCGATAAGCGATCTTGGCGATCGAAGTCGTTTTGCCACTGCCGTTGACTCCCACGACCAAGATCACTGCAGGCTTGGTATCAGGCAGGTTCAGCTTCCCACCCTTGCTCTTGAGCGTATCGGCCACCCTCTCGCTGATGACCCTCAGCACATCCTCCTTGTGGACTTTGCGAGCTCTGTACTGATCGTGGATCGAGTCCTTGATCTTGGTCGCCATCTCCGGACCCATATCGGTCCGAATCAAGATGGCATAAAGGTTGGAAAGAAACTGGTCGTCGACCAACTCTCCTTCGGATTTCCACAGGTCCCGGATATCGGTTCGAAACAGTTCGTTGGTTTTTTGCAACGCACGTCGGAACCAACCTACCTTGGTAGCAGAAGTCTCCTCGGTACTGCTGGCAACTGGGGTGCTGGCAACTGGGGTGCTGGCAACCGGATCCGCGGTGGATGTTAGGTTCGTCGGAGATGGAGTCGTTTCCGAGTGTTGGGTCGGACTGCTTACTTCCTTTGGTATATTGTCAGGACTGGTGTCCGAAGCCGGCTTCTTTTTCTTCCAGAAAATCATCGTCTGAAGGGATCCTTATGGGGGTGTCAGATCATGGTTTTAGTCGGGAGAATTCGAGTCGACAAGGGAGAAATCAGATCGCTCGGGAGCTTCTTTCTTTTTTAAGGTAAAAACATCCATGATCCGCTACGAACGCGAGCCTGATTTGGGGGCTCAAGAGTTCATCGATTGCTTGGTCCGCTCAACGCTAGCCGAGCGGCGGCCAATCGGAGAGGTCAACAGAATCGATGGAATGCTAAGAAATGCAGACTTGATTATCACTGCCCGAGATCGATCGGGACTATTGGTGGGGGTCTCGCGAGCCATCACGGACTTTCATTACTGCACGTACCTCTCGGACCTTGCCGTCGATGTTGCCCATCAACGGCGAGGAATCGGCCGAGAACTGATTCGACGCACACACCAGGAGGCCGGTATGCAAACGACCTTGGTTCTTCTAGCCGCTCCGCTTGCCCAAAGCTATTACCCCCACATCGGGATGGTCCAGCACCATAGTGCTTGGACCAGCCCTCGCAGCAGCTAGTCGCCATCGGCGTTGGAGTTGGCCTATCGTCGACGATTGCGGCGAACGATCGGATCGGATTCAGCATCGCTGAGCCCCCAATCCATGTCGGCAAAAGCGGCGTCCAGATTCCCGATACTCTCTCCGGGACTTGCCGCTTCACCTTCCCCAGCCCCAGGAGCTTGGTTGATCGCATTGACCACTCGTAGAACATCCAGTGGTGTCGAGAAACCGTCGCCATCGACATCCACGAATGGAGGAACATCAGGTGAGTTCAACGGCAGTTGCGAACCACCTGGATGGGAGTTGATGTAATCGACGATCAGCAACACATCCAATGGAGAAGTCACCCCGTCCGCATTCACATCGAGCGAATTCGATTGATTCTGGAACGCGGAATAGAATGATACGGTCACGGTTCCGACATTGCTGACCATCTGGTTGATGTCTTGAACCTCGTATTGCATCACCACGTTGGTTTGCGAGCTGGCAACATTGTGGGTAAACAGGATGGTTCCATCTGGCAACGGCGTCGCGATACCTTGGGTTGGCTGGGTTACGATTCTTACTGTTGTCGGATCGAGGTCCGCGCCTAGTCCCGAGTCGTTGGCAAGTACATTCATCGAGATCGGGCGTCCGAAGGATGTCAGGTACGCATCGTTGGTCGCAAACGGTGGGAATTCGGCAACGTTGTTGATCGTTACGATAAACGCTTTTTCGAAGAATAATCCTCCCTTGTCCGTCGCTCGAACCCGTACCGAGTAGAGGTCCTGCTTTTCGAAGTTGAATCGAGCGTTCGTCTCGAGTCGGTTGCCGTTGATACGGAACGAAGCATTGTTAAATCCTCCCGATCCCGGTACCAAGCTGTAGACGGCAGTCTCGTTGGCATCGACATCGACGGCATTGAGCAAGCCTACCAGTGCGCCGGGAGCAAGGTTTTCGTCAACCGATTGGTTGCTCATCAGGATGTTTGTCGGACGCTCGTTAACATCGGTGACTTGGACGTTCACCGGTACGGTGATGCTTGCCCCGGCAGCATCGCGAACCACAATCGATGGGGTATAGCTGGCAAGAGTTTCAAAGTCAAAGGATTGAGCCGCGACCAGTTGGTTTCCTACGAGCACAAATTCGGAAGTAGGCGTCGCAAAACTGTAGTTGAAGGTGTCGTTGGCATCTTGGTCGAGCGCCACCAAAGTTCCAACGACCCGATTCGAACCGGCGTTTTCCGGCAGGCTCGATGGAGTTAGAACTGCACCGGTGGGTGCATCGTTTCGATCAAGGACTCGAATGGCAAACGCATTCGTCGCTTGATTGTTGCCCGAGTCCGTAGCGCGGATCCGAATGTTGTAGAGACTCTTGGTCTCGAAGTCGAACGCCGAGCGAGCAAAGAGTTGATTGCCCACGATATTGAACGCGCCGTTGTCAGCACTTCCCGTTCCGGAAACCAAAGCGAATGCGGTTTGTTCGTTGAGATCTGGATCATCGGTCGATAGGGTAGCGACAAGCAAATTCGTGGCGTTCTCAGCGATCTCCGTCGAACTCAAGATGACTTGGGTTGGAACCTCGTTCACATCCACTACGCTAATCGCAAAATCTCGGAATACATTTTGACCTGCGACATCGGTTGCGCGAACCCGGACCTGGAACGACGATCTGTTTTCGAAATTGAAAATCGCATTCGATAGCAGTTGGGTTCCCGATATCTGGAACAATCCATTATCGAGTGCATCTGGGACCAAAGCGAACGAAACCGGGCCAGCAAGGTCTGGGTCGATTGCTGAGAGCAATCCGATGAAACTTCCCGGTGGGAAATTCTCCGAGATGGTCGAATTGCTCAATTCCAAATTGATAGGCGCTTCTTCGAGGTTATTGACCAGAACTGAAAAATGTTTGGCTGTCGAATTGCCACCCGAATCGGTCGAACGGATGACGATGTTGTAGACCGACTGCTCTTCGAAGTTCAGCGGACGAGTCGTTCTCAAGCTGTTTCCAACCGTGGTAAAGGCAGTGTGATCGCTGCTACCGGGTTGGGGAACAAGGCTGTAAGCAAACGTTTCGCCGAGATCCTGGTCGACCGTCGTGAGTACTCCAACTGTGGTGCCTGAGGCCAAGTTCTCGTTGAGCGAATTAGCCGATAGGAGAATGTCTGTCGGAGACTCGTTCTGATTCACAACGCTGACATTGATCACTTTCTCGAAGGATGCTCCGAGTGGGTCCGACGAACGAACTCGAATCGAGTAGTTCGACTTGGTTTCAAAATCGAGGCTATCGTTGACGCGAAGATCCGGTCCATCGATGGTAAATCGACTGTTGTCAGTGCTTCCAAATCCATTGACCAGCGAATAAACATGATTGTCCGCAGCGTCTTCGTCTGTCGTAAAGAATGTCCCGACGATCGCTCCTGCAGCGTTGTTTTCAAGGATGCTCGAGGGGGTTAAAACGATGTCCGATGGAGTATCGTTTTGATCGATGACGTTGATCACCAACGCGCGTTCGAGGCTCAATCCACCGGCATCGGTTGCTCGAACTCGGATACCGAGAGTCGGTTTGG
>JBJTAQ010000782.1:0-1294 GCA_046090945.1 Pirellula sp. | reverse complement strand
CAAAGCGGGAGTTTTCCCACAGCGAAATCGCATCATTAGCGGACTGAGCCTCGGCGTCGTGGTGGTCGAAGCCGCCGAGCGATCCGGCTCCTTGATCACGGCTCGACATGCCGGAGAACAAGGGCGCGACGTGTTTGCGGTGCCCGGTCAAGCCAGTGCGCCGACCTCGCGAGGCAGCAATCGCTTGATCCGCGATGGGGCTCTGTTAGTGCAGGATGCCGAAGACATCCTCGAGCACATAGGGCCACTCAGCCGCAGCGCCAAACTCAGTTGCGGACAGATCGTGCAACAACCCAAAGAACTGATCCTCAACGAAATCGAGCAAAAGGTATTGCAAGCGATCGATGTTCTGCCAACCGATATCGATCAGGTCGTCCAACGCAGCCAACTTGCCGTTTCCCAAGTCTTGAGCACCTTGAGCGTCTTGGAACTCAAAGGTGCGATCAAAAGAACCGGTGGACGTAGCTACGGCCGCAGGTATCACTTGTGATTGCCAAGCCGCTCGTACTTGGTTTTGTACTTGTCATACAGATCCGTATGCCGACTGCTTAAATCAACCTTGCGACCCTGTACCCAAGCCTGCTGGACTTGGGTCGCCGTCTCGAGAATATCTCCATTGGCGATAAATATAGATGCGTCTTTACCCACTTGAAGCGATCCGATCCGATCGGCGACCCCGTAGATCTCGGCTGGGGACAACGTGATCGAACGCAGTGCGATTTCCGCATCGAGCCCAAAACCGCACGCAACCGCAGCATGATAAGGTAGATTGCGAACGCCCGAGGCACCGAAGCGACCATCACTTGCAATGCTAAATGCTATTCCCTCAGCATGCAATTGTGCAGCCAATGCATACATCGAATCGTAAGCCGCGTCGCGACGAGTCGGCAGTCGATAAACCGACGAGAGAACCACAGGCACATTGGCTTCCTTTAAGAGCTGGGCACAGTACGGAGCATCGGCACCCCCAAAAAGGATCATTTTCAAACCGTGCTGCTGGCAAAAAGCAACCGCAGTCTGAATCTGTTTGGCTGAATTCGCTACAATCATCACCGGTGTCTTGCCCTCGATGATCGGGATCATCGCCTCAAGTCGCATATCGATAGTCGGCTTGGTTTCGGATTGCTTGGCTTGTGCATAGGCTCTTGTCTCGCGAATCATCTCATGGAGCGGACCTAGCCGATCCGACGATTCGCCCTGCCCAGCTTCGGCATCTCGTTGCCCGCGAGGCCCTCGACCCCGGCCTTGGGTATTTCCATAGCGAGGCCACTGGACGGTCATCGCAGCATCGGAC
>JBJTAQ010000781.1:0-1351 GCA_046090945.1 Pirellula sp. | reverse complement strand
AATCGCTCCATGGTTGCAAAACATTTTTCTGTCCAACCGGTTTTCGCGAGAATTGTTGGAGTTTTTTTCGGAGGTTGGATGGCAATTGGGACAATTTTCGTGCTTGGCCAAGATTCCGGGACGGACAAGTCGGCTACGAAGGATTGGGCTGCAGATCGAGCCCCTAGCGAGCTGAAAATCGCCACTTGGAACCTCGAATGGTTCTTCGATGACTTCCAAGGGAACAATCGCAGCGATGTGGCAAAAGAGCAATCGGCGCCGAATCGAGCTGAATGGGATTGGCGCGTGGGGAATTTCGCTGCTGCGATTGCCAAGTTTGAGCCGACGATCTTGGCCGTCCAAGAGATCGAGGATCGAGGGGTGATGCAGAACTTGACCAAGGTGCTTAAGGATCGATTCAACCTCTCGTATCGGGTCGCTTTCATCGACGGGTTCGATTCCGGGACCGAACAAGACGTCGCGGTGATTTTCCGGTCAGGACTCGTCGAATTGGCTCGTCGGGAGCAAAACAATAGCATGTTCGAGTCCAAAGAATTCTACAACCTTTCGAAACACTTGATCACACGGTTTGAGTGGCAGCAAGCCGAGCGAGTCATTCCTCTGACGCTGCTGAATCTTCACCTCAGAGCCACTGCCGATGCGGCAGAACTGAGACAAAAACAGACCAAGTTGGCGCATGAGTGGATGCGCAAAGCGATCGCAAGGGGCGAGAACGTTATCATTCTGGGTGACTTGAACGTCGAAGAGTCCGTCGGTGAGGTCAAGCCTGGTGGTGACGGAATGCATACTCTCTTGGGGTTGGATACTCCCGAAGCCAACGATAACTTGATCGATTTGCTCGAAAAAGCACCTGCCGAGAAGCGAAGAACCCATTTGATCCTCGACAAACAGTTCGATCGCGTGTTGGCATCCCCACCTCTTGTTGACGGCAAGGGTGGTTACAAGTTCAAGAGTATCGAGGTTCTCTCCCAGTGGAATATTCGCGGAACAGGACCTGATCAGGATCATTGGGATACGCGTTACACCAAGGACTATGCTGAGCGGGATTTGAGTGACCACCATCCCGTGATGGCGACGTTTGAATTGGTCCCCTAGTTGATGGCCGGTTGTTTGGATCGATTCGATGGATTCTGAGTTCAATCGGCCCGCTTGGCAGTTGCCCCCGGGGGTGTCCAGGGGGACTTGGGACTACGTTCATAGCGATTCGATTGCGACCCTTTACGATGGTTTTCACGCAGGTCATCCTCTTCTGGAATTCGATCGCAAGTTGGTGCTGGAACGTGCCGAAAGACGACGAGAATCCGTGGTGGATCGAGAGCCCGCGGCGTTGGATTTGGGTTGCGGTACCGGA
>JBJTAQ010000780.1:0-2828 GCA_046090945.1 Pirellula sp. | reverse complement strand
AAACAACCGTAGAGCTCGAACCGATGCATCGACTCAAGGACCTCGATCACCATCTTAGCGTGACCGCCGGCACCGAGGATAAATACAAGCTGTTTTTCCATGAGCTTCAAAACCCGACGAAGTTACCCGCAATTGTGTCAGGAAACATGAAGATTTTGCGGGGATCCCAATGGGACAAAAAAACTGACTACAATGTAACAAACTCCTGGAAATCGCCACCTGAACCTTGGATCGCACCCCGAAAATTGGTTAAAATTTGACAAGGGACGGCGGTTTTCACCGTACGTAAGGAAGTCACTTCGGGAGGAAACCCGATGAGCGAGAGCTCTTCACTCGATTGCAGTGTGCTGGTACTGAACAGGTTCTACATGGCCATCCGCGTGGTGGATGTGCGTAGGGCGATCACATTGCTGTATCGCGGTTGTGCAGAAGTCATCACCATCGAAGACGATCAGTACATCAACTACGATTTTGAGAACTGGTGTGAACTGTCCGACTTGCAAGCGATGGAAAAGCAACCTGGAGAGGATTACATCAGAACCCCATCCCGAGAACTGCAAGTCCCGCGAATCATTCGACTGGTACTCTATGACCGGGTCCCCAAGTCGACCGTCCGATTCAATCGAAAAACTCTATTCGCCCGAGATTCCCATCGCTGCCAGTACTGCGGGCAATCGCGTCCGATGAACCAACTGAGCTTGGACCACGTCGTTCCTCGCTCCCAAGGAGGCAAGACGACTTGGGAAAACGTCGTGTGTTCCTGCGTCGGTTGCAACAGCAAGAAAGGTGGGCGAACACCTTCTCAGGCGGGAATGAAACTTTTGAACGACCCGGTTCGACCCACGGCCAATCCCGGTATTTCCGTAACGCTGAAAGATCCTCGATACAACTCCTGGAAAACCTTTCTCCCCTCGGCCGCTAGCATGAGTTGATCTTGCTGTTGAGCCCCGCCTGTAATCGCCTCTTGTCTCGATAGAAGCCTCCCCGATGCGTAACACCTCTGCCAATCAGCCATCCTCCGCGAATGATTCCCGCACTCGAAGAGCATTCCTAGAGCAAGGACTGGCCCTTGCAGCAGGTGTCGGGCTAGCCTCAGCACGCAGTGCTTATGCCTCGGCCAACGACGAAATCCGGGTGGGATTCCTAAGCTGTGGCGGACGGGCCAACGAGCTCATGGGATCTTTCTCCAAAGTTCCAAGAGTGAAGATCGTCGGGTTGTGCGATCCGGATTCGAATCGAGTTGCCAAAGCCAAATCGCGGTTTCCCGATGCAAAAACCGCCAGCGACCTGCGACGTCTGATCGAAGACCCGAACATCGATGCGGTCGTCGTTGCTACTTGCAATCACTGGCACTGCTTGGCCTCGATATGGGCGATGCAAGCCGGTAAAGATGTCTACGTTGAAAAACCACTTTCGCACTCGCAGTGGGAAGGCCAGCAGACCATCGCGGCGGCCAGGAAATATCAAAGGATATGCCAAGTCGGTACCCAGCAGCGGTCCGATCCCATGCAAGCTCAACTGAAAAAGTTCTTGCACGAAGAAAAAGCACTTGGGGATATTCTCCGAGTCCAAGTCAACCGCTACGGTGTACGCGGATCGATCGGCAAACGGACCGAGCCTCTCGCTAAAGACCCGAATGTCGACTGGGATCTATGGCTAGGTCCTGCCGCAGATCGACCAGTTTTTCGAAATGCTTGGCACTACGACTGGCACTGGGACTGGAATACCGGATCCGGAGAAATGGGAAACTGGGGTGTGCATGTTCTCGACGATGTCCGAAACGTTGTCTTCAGAGACTCGGTTCAAGTCCCCCAGCGAATCCTAGGTGGTGGTGGTCGCATCGTCTGGAATGACGCAGGTGAGTCCCCAAACGTTCATGCGGTAGCCTTCGATACCGGCTCGATTCCAGTAGTCATCGGCCTGAGCAATCTGCCTGATCAACCCGACGGCAAAAAATCGCCCGATGCTCCAGGCCCAGGCAGCGGATACGTGGTCTATTGCCAAGCCGGCCGACTCGAAGGCCAACGCGGATCGGCCAAAGCCTTTGACTCAGACGGAAAGCTCATCAAGGAGTTCAAGGGGAACGGAGGCTCAGGGCATCAAGCCAATTTCATCGAAGCGGTCTGGAATCGCAACCGCGAACTGCTCAATGCCGAGGTCCAAGTCGGACATGATTCGACCGGCTGGTGCAACTACGCAAACATCTGTTTTCAAGCCGGAGATCACAGCGATTTGAGACAAAAGGTCGAGTCAGCAAGGAATCATCCCGGATGGGAAGAACTCATGCAGCAAATGCTCGAACATCTCGCCGCTCATGGGGTCGATCCAAACGATCAAGCTCTCCGCATGAGCCATTGGATGCAACTCGACACCAAGACCGGGCGCTTCGTCGGACAATACGCCGACCAAGCCAACGCATTGATCAAACGTCAGTACCGAAACGGCTACGCAGTCCCCGAAAGCGTCTAGATACTCATCGGACCGATCCTGGCGATTGAATGCTAGCTATCTAAAAAACAACGTAGGTGGTTTGCGGGAATTGCTATAGATAGGCAAGGGTAAGATTTCGTAAGCTTCCGGGAGGCTGGCCGGATTTAAACCGACTGGATCGATCACCGGGCAATTCAAAGAGGGGGATTCTTCTGGGCATGGATGCGCAGAGAGCCAACCAATATGCGCTGAGCACCGACATCGCTTGGACCAGACTCCTGAGCCGGGCACTGTGGACCACGGTAGCGACGCTTGCACTGAGCATTTTGGGCCTTGCACAAACCCCTGTCCGCAGCCAGTCGGTTGTGCTTGAGTAGTAATAGCGAATTGCCTGTAAA
>JBJTAQ010000779.1:0-11692 GCA_046090945.1 Pirellula sp. | reverse complement strand
ACAGCTGTGGCACATTGTGGCACAGTTGCTTATGAGATCTGCTACAATACCTAGGCGTGACTCACTGGCCGCCTGAAACGATATCGAGAATGCTATGGCCATTCAATGGATCTCTGGATCTCTCAAAACCAGAAAAGTATGGTCTGATGGCCTCTTCACATTCACAATCCACTGCCCGGGAGTTGCTCCCTTCGAACCAGGGCAGTTCCTACAGCTTGGATTGCCACTGCCTGAAAAGCATCTGCATCGCCCCTACTCGGTCGCCTCACCCCACGGTCAAGAACTCGATTTTTTCATCGTGCGAGTCGAAGGTGGTGAATTGACACCAAGGCTTTGGGATCTTCAGATCGGACAGAGCATCGATGTATCCACCAAAGCGACCGGCGGTTTTACCCTTAGCCATACACCACCGGCTAAGAATCTTTGGCTCCTCGCCACCGGCACCGGGCTTGCACCCTACATCGCAATGCTTCGCGAAAAGCATATCTGGGATACCTACGAACGCATCATCCTAGTCCACGGCGTTCGATTCCTCACCGATCTTGCTTATACCGATGAACTCGACCAACACCAAGAAGCCCACGCTGGTCGCTTGATTTTCATTCCAGTCGTGTCGCGAGCTTTGGCGGTCCATGGGTTCCAAGGGCGAATCACCCAAGCCATCGAGTGCGGCAAACTGGAGGAGTTAGCGGGAACCAAGTTGTGTTCGGACAACTCGGCAGTCATGATGTGCGGGAACCCTCAAATGCTCGATGATGTCGAGGAGATCCTCAATGCCAGAGGGATGCGCAAGCACAAGCGAAGCGAGCCAGGGCACTACGTCGTCGAACGGTACTGGTAGAATGCAATAGCTTGTACGGTTCTGTGCCGATATCCAACTCCAAGGGAAGTCCTTCAAGTGTTTAGCAATCCCTACGAATCGTCCAAAAACAGCGATCCAGGCAAACCTAAGGCGACTTCGGAAAGGGTTTCCGGCAGGGTCGCAGTGATTTGCGTCCTGCTGCTGCTGGCCTCGGCGGTCAATTATATGGATCGGCAAACGCTGGCCGTGGCTGCCAAGCGGATCATATCGGAGTTTGATTTGACCAAGATTCAATACGGCCGAATCGAAGCCGTATTTGGATATAGCTTTGCACTGGGTTCTATTTTCTGGGGTTTCCTCGTCGATCGCGTCTCGGTGCGTTGGATCTATCCGATCGGACTGCTAGGTTGGTCCTTGATGGGATTCCTCACCGGTTGGGCGCGAGATTACAACGAACTCTTTACGTGCCGTATGCTATTGGGAATATTTGAGTCAGCCCACTGGCCCTGTGGCCTTAAGACCACTCAGGCGCTTTTGAATCAACGCACCAGGGCGATGGGAAACAGCGTTCTGCAAAGCGGTACTTCAATCGGCGCGATCTTGACTCCGATCGTCATGCTCGCGATCTTGACCCCGCAGCCTGGAAGCTGGCGGATGGGTTTTCAAGGCATCGCGATCGTCGGAGCGTTTTGGGTCTTTCTGTGGCTCTATGTGGTGCGCGACAAGGATTTTCTGATCCAGCATGAGGACGGTTACCAACGCGACCGGTTTAGTCATAGCCACCAATGGTGGCATGACGTGTTGACGCGTAAATTTGCAATCGTCCTGCTGATGATCATCTGTATCAATACGATGTGGCAGGTTGTGCGGGCTTGGTTGCCTTTGATCATGCAAGAGAACTATGGATTCAGTGAACGCCAAACTCTGATATTCAATTCGATTTGGTACCTGGCAACCGATTTAGGGTGCTTTGCCTCAGGTTTGCTGGCCCTGAGCATGGCTCGGAAAGGATGGTCGGTCAAGTCCTCGCGATTGCTGTCGCTGCTGTTGGGGGTTACCTTTTTTGCATCGATCATCGCCGTGCCATTCCTGAACCATAGCATCCAAGCCACGGCAGGAGCTGCATCGGCTACGAATGCTACGGGCGTTGGCGAGGAGGTTCAACAGCAGGAGCCCAAGTCATGGAGACAGGAGGTAGAAGCGTTTTTCAAACTGCAACCATTGCAATTCGCAATGCTCGCCATACTCTTGGCCTCCGGGGCAGGAGCCCTGGCCATCTTCCCAATCTACTATTCATTCGCTCAAGATGTCTCACCATGCATCAAGGAAAAGTGACCTCGGTGTCGGCCACCGGTGGTTGGTTGGCCTCGTCGTACGCGCAACCATGGTTCGGTTGGCTCAAGGAGCAGACAGGTAATTATGATATTGGACTGTTTATAATCAGTGTTCTTCCGATTTTTCCGTTGATCGCTTTGTACCTGTTTTGGCCAGAGGATCAACAGGATTAATCATCCCCTATTACCCGCCTCGAGTATCCGCCTCGTACCACTCTTAAGGAGTCTTGCCTGATGATCCCTCGCCGCTTGTTTCTTGCCGGTTCTGCTGCCGCAGTGGCTTGTGCTAACAACGCCTTGTCCCCGTCGATCGCTCGAGCCTGCACACCGACGACCGAACCTCGAAAGAAAGTTGCGTTCCTTGGGACCGTTGTGTTCCAGCATTCCCACGCGCAGCACTTCCTCGATCGCCACTGCATGGGCTATACCTGGGGCGGGCAATGGCAAGCTCCACGCTTTGATATCGCATCGGTCTACATCGAGCAAGAACAAAAGCAAAACGATCTAGCCCAGCAACGGATCGACAAATACAAACTCAAGCGTTTTTCAAGTATTGCCGATGCGCTGACGCTCGGGACCTCCAAACTGGCTGTCGATGGAGTCGTTGTCATCGGAGAGCACGGTGACTATCCGACCAACGAAAAAGGCCAACGTCGCTATCCTCGCTATGATTGGTTCAAGCAGATCGTGAAAGTCTTTGAGCAGACTGGACAAAGCTGCCCGGTGTTCAACGACAAGCATCTATCGACCGTCTGGTCGGAGTGTGCCGAGATGGTTGAGGACTCGAAACGGCTAAAGTTTCCCTTTCTGGCCGGATCTTCTCTACCGGTGACTTGGCGATTTCCAGCCATCGACATGCCGGTCGACACACCTCTGAAGGAAAGTGTTTGTGTCGGATACGGTGGGGTCGACAGTTATGATTTCCACGCTCTTGAAACCGCCCAGTGCATGTCGGAGCGACGCAAAGGTGGCGAGGTCGGGATCTCCGCAGTCACCGCTTTGAAAGGGGATGCTCTTTGGGCTGAGATGGAAAAGCCCTCCCGCGAGGACACTCGCAGACTCTTTGTCGCCGCCATGACAAGGTCCCATAACTTGCCGGTCGAGGGCGGCTTTCCGACCGCTCCGGTCACTTACGAGTGGGGGAAAAAGGTCATGGGTGGGACCATCGGGTACTTCATCGAGCATCGCGATGGATTTCGTACCACGATGTTTCTATGCCCGATTCAGGACTTCAACTATGCAGGACTCCGATCCGACAATGGGCAAATCATCTCGTGCCAGATGTACCTGCCGATGCCCACTCACGGATCGACAACAGCAGACTTTTTCAATCCGCTGGCTCGCCATATCGAAACCTTGGTGATGGAGGGCAAGACGCCTTATCCTGTCGAGCGAACATTACTGACCAGTGGTATGGTTATTGGCGGTGTCGAATCGCTGGCCGCCGGCGGTGCTCGATATGAAACACCTCAGATGCAGGTGCTTTATCGCAACGACAAGCCGCCTGCATTTTGGCGTGAGTAATTGCTAAACTCGTCGTATCAGTAATTGAATAGAAACTCGCGAGAGGTCATCAGACTCCAGAGCAAATCCTCGATCGCGACGCGACGTTCTTGATCGTTGCGGCCGAGTTCCTGGACGATGGCCTCTTGCTGACTCGCTGTGGGTTCTCGGCACAAGGTTCGCAGATAAGCAGCTCGAACCAGTGCTGCGTTGTCCTCCGGGTACTGCTCGATGAGCTGATCGACAATACCACCTTTTTCGGAGAGTTTGTTGTTGAGCGTCTCGCCGTTGCTCAGATGCAAGGCTTGGATGATGCTCGGCTCGTCGCTGCGCTCGCACTCGCAGGTGATTCGGCGTTGGTTGCGGCCGAAGGTCTTGAGGAAATTGCTCTCGACACTCGAATCAAACAGCTGGATCGCCTTGGTCCCCTTCGGATAGAACTTGGTATCGTTCCGATCCCCCCCAAGGAACACGATCTTATTAAACTCGCTCGGTACGGCCGTGACGCTTGCGATCGCATCGTGGATCACTTCGGCCATGAGTCGCTTGGGGTAATAGTGGGAAAAGAACTTGCGGTCGGATTGGTTTCCATCGCGGGGCATGCTCGATCGTTGATACGTTTCGGAGTTCATGATTTGTCGCATGAGAGTCCGCAGGTCGTACCGATGCTCGATCAGGTACTGACTCAGGTAGTCCATCAAGGCAGGGTTGCTTTCAGGGTTGCTGGCTCGCAGATCATCGACTGCATTGACGATTCCGATACCGAAGTAAGCTGCCCAAATCCGATTGACAATCGCCCGTGTGAAGTAAGTGTTCTCGGGCGAAGTCATCCATTGAGCAAGAACGAGCCGACGATCTTCGGTCGATTCTGGGTCGATGGCAGGAGCATCCAAAGGGGCAGGTGGTTGAGGTTTTCCACGAAGGGGTTGGATCAATTCACCGCGATCGACGACAAAAACGGTCCGTGCGGAATCGCCGTTTCGCACCTCGCCCCCCCAACCCTTGGCCCGGACTCGAGCAAAAAGGTTGGCCATGGCGTAGTACTGATCGTTGGTCCACTTTTCGAGTGGATGGTTGTGGCACTTGGCACAACCGATCGATAGACCCAAGAAAGCTTGGCAAGCATTTTCGGTCATCGTCTCGGGGTCTTGGTTGATCCCATAAAAGTTCGTTGCTCCATTCTCCAGGGAGTTGCCCGTAGCGGTCAGGATTTCACGCACCATGACATCCCACGGCTTATTCTCCTGGACGCTTTGGCGGATCCATTGGTAGTAGGCTTTGACGCCATCGGTGCGAAGCAGGTTGCTGTTGAGCATCAGCACATCCGACCAACGATAAGCCCAATAGTCCACAAATTGGGGACTGTTCAGCAGAGATTCGATCCAGCGAGATCGCTTGTCTGGAGAACTATCGGCAAGAAACTCTTCGATCTGTTGAGGTGTTGGCAGCGACCCGGTCGCATCGAGCGATGAACGACGCAGGAACTCTTCGTCGCTGCAGCGATCCGATGGCGAGATTTGCAGAGCGGCCAACTGAGCAGCGATGTGCTTGTCGATGGGATTGGCCATTCCAAGTCGTTCCTCGATCGATGCGAGCGTAGGAACCGAGACACCTTCGGTTCGAAATGGAACAGCGATGCGCGAAGAGGCGATTCGACTGGAGAACCAAGCGACAATCGTTCCTTCGCCTGGCCCGACGACCTGAATCCTCCCTTGGTCATCGACCAGAGCGACCGACTCATCGCTCGAAGAGAACTTGGCCCATCGCGTCACATCTTCGGTGCGGCCATTGGAATAGTGAGCAAGTACGGTGAGTTGATCGCGATCGGTCGGTTTCAAAGCGACGGCGTTAGGAAGCATTTCGATCGACACAAGTTTCGGGTCTTGTTGCCGGACAGTTTGGGCTCCCGACGCGATCCATTCAAGCAGTATGCGATAGTCGTTGGACTCAGTGCTCAGCCGCAGGCCACCTTTGTGTTCGACCTGACCGGAGGGTTTGAGCAGGATCAGCGAACTCTCGGGCTGAGCCAGTTCGACACGGCGAGCGTTGTCTTGTTTGACAATGTTGAAGTGATCGTTTTGAGGATCGTATCCGCGCAGGGAGAGACGGAAGCCACCTTTGCCAGCCAAAGCGCCGTGGCAAGCACCCATGTTGCAACCGCTTCGCGAGAGGATCGGCTGGATATGGTTGTTAAACTCCCAATCCGTGGACCTGTGGACCAGCTGGACATCGACCGCTGATTCAGACTGGACTTCGACACCTGTGCCGGTTCGGTAGACCGCCAGAACTCGCGTGGTACCCGTTTGCTTGCCACGCAGTATCCACTGGTCGTTTGGACGCTCGATCAATTCAGCGATTTGAGGATTCTCAACGGTAAGTCTCAGGCCTGAGTTCTGCGTTAGGGGTTTGGAGAGCGTCCGATCGGCCAAGACCTCACGGACACTGAGAATCTGATCGGGTTGAAAGGCATTGAGTTGGATTTTGCCTGGAACGATCTGCACATCGGACTGGGCTTGGACAAACGGTCCGAGCAAGCAGAGGATCGCGACTGCCAGCCAAGCGATACAGGAGCAAGGGCGAAGCATAGGCTCAAAGCGATTTGGATAGAGTACAAAAAAGGGTGCCGTGTTCGGCGATCAGACGAGCTCTAAGTATACACCAGTTTCCAGTGTGGCTATTTCGCACAGTGTTTTTCAATGAATTCGACGATCGCGGTCGGATCGTCAAGTCCATGTGGATGGTGGCCGACTCCTGGCTTATGGATGACCTGAAAGATACCCCCGAGATCTTGGTAAGCTTTCTCGGCTAGGGCGGTATTTTCTTCGACAGGTACCACATCGTCGGAATCGCCGACGACCCAGATGATGGCGATGTTGTGTTTGGTGAGGATCGGCAAGGTTTTCAGGGGTGTTTGGTCGTAGTCCGCAGCACGCTGATCGGAATCAAAACCGTACCAGCGTTTGAGTTCCTGCCAGTCGCCTGGGCTTCCCTTTCCTCGCCCCTTGCCGCCGGGCCAGCTTTGATAATCCAGGACAGCGGCATCGTCGTAGATAACGCTGACACGATCGGGGTGGGTTGCGGCGTAGCGATGGGCATAGAGTCCTCCTCGGCTGATCCCGATCAGAACTCCCTTTTGATGAAAACCGCGATCAATGAGCATTTGATGGAACGCGTGAAGTTTGTCGATGGCTTTGGGTGCACCAAAACTATTTCCGACATCGAGGAAGACATGGTAGTAGCCGTTATGGACGAGCATCGGCGCGGCGCATCGCTGAGTGAAGGCATCCGGGAACATCATGCACCAAGAGAAGCGACCATCTGGTCGTGGTTTTGTCGGTTCGACCACCCAAGCTTCCGAGCCGTCGAACTTGAACTTGTGGCGTTTGAAGCCGTGCCAAGAATCGATGGTTTCGCCTTCGAATACCAAGTCGATTGCAGGGGCTGTTCTAGCCGCAGATGCGGAGTCTTGGGCATAGGTGTCGCTTGCAAGAACCAACGCTGCCAAAGATAGGTGCAATAGGATGGTGGTCATGGGTTTGATAATCGGAGGTTTGGAAATGAGGTTTGCATCGAACGCAACTCACCGGACGGCTTGCGCCGTTCCGCTTTTATTTTTGAGACTCACCGGACGGCTTGCGCCGTTCCGCTTTTATTTCTTGAGCTCGATGCACACAACATGATGATCGTCTCGGAGGTATCCGTAGCCGTTGGCGATCGAGATTGATTGGCGATTTTTATCGAGCAACGCAGCGCGGCTGAGTTCCTGATAGCCTTTGGCATCCGCTTTGGCAATGATCAGTTCTCCTTCGATCGTCGTCAACCAAAACTTACCATCGGCGTGCACCAAATTCCCTTTTCCGAATCGGCTCTTTTGCCATACGCCTTTCCCAGTGTTGGCCTCGATACACGAGAAATGGCTGACGGGTCCTGCCGCCCCGACGTTATCAAATCCATAGAGGTAGCCACCTACTAGGATCGACGTCTGCCATTCGTTGCGCATCACGCTTTTTGCATCGAGCGATTTCCACCGTTCTTGAGCGCGGTAGGATTCGTTGTCCTTTTGCACATCGAGCAGCACGGAGCCGTGGTTTTCTCCCGCTGATATGAAAACACCTCCGTCGACCAACACGGGGCTTGCGGTGTTGCAGCCATAGTCGGTCTCAAACGGATAACTCCACAGCAGCTTGCCCTCGGCCGGATCGATTCCCAGGACTCCAGTACCGGTCACAGATACTAGTTGTGACTTTCCAGCAAGATCCATAAGAACCGGGGATGAGTAGCCCGCATGTCCAGTTCCCGCCTTCCACAAGAGTTTGCCATCGGCTAGGGCGAATGCCGCCAGTGCCGCTTGCTCTGCACCCACGTGTACGATCACGCGATCTGCAACGACGAGCGGCGAGCAGGACATGCCGTACTCAGACGGCTTTGCCGAGAGCTCACTGACAACATCCTTAATCCATCGCTTCTGCCCCGTTTTTAAGTCTGCAGCAATGAGGATACCTTCGCCAGAATACGCGTAGACGCTCTGCTGATCGATCGTGGGAGTGGCTCGAGGCCCATCACCCATCGGATTCTTATAGTCAGTGCCCATCTGGGTTTTCCATGCCGTCTTGCCCGTGGTCGCCTCGAGTGCAACGAGCCACTGTTTCCCGTCGGCGTTCCAAGTCGTCAGCGCATAATCGCCTTGAACGGCCACGGCGGACATTCCCACGCCTCCGGGAACTTTCCAGCGGATCTTGGGACCCGAATCGGGAAACGAATCGATGAGGGACTTCTCGGCCGACATCCCGTTACGGGCCTTGCCCAGAAACTGTGGCCAATCCTCGGCAAGAGATGGGCCGCAGCAACTTGCAACACTTCCAAGGCTCAGGGCCAACACCCGTTTCCGTAATGGGATCATTGGTTTTTTCTTTCGATTCGAGAAAGGTTATCAGGATCCGATCTTAGAGTTTGAATTTCATCGATAACTCAAGGAGCGGTTGCAATCTTGAGCGCATCGAATTCGCCGCAGGCTTCGAAAGCCTTGAGGGCTTGGACCGTAGCGATGTAGGTCGTGTAGTGATAGTTTCCACGGTACAGTGAGTGCATCCACCATCGGCCACTCTCACGCTGCTGGTGTTTGAGCCAATTCAATCCCCTGGCGATTCGCGGATCGCTTGCAGGGATATCGTTTTGCCTCATAAGCACGATGGCCAAAGCAGTCATATAAGCATCGCTCTGCGGACTTTGAGCATCGGGGAGGTTTTCCAAAAGCGAGAGGACTTTGGGGCTCATCTCAAAATGCCAGTCTTGGACTGCAGACATATCGCGCGTGCTCCATCCTCCATCCTCGTGTTGCCGAGCCGTCAATAGATCCATAGCTAAATCGCGATCAGCTTGGGACACACACTCGGGCCAGTAACAAGCCAACTGCAGTTTCAGAACTCGGTCGTAATCGTTTTTTGCAGAGGTACTGGCAAGCCAATGCTTGAGTTTTTCGACCCGTGCCATCAGTGCCGGATCGGTGAGTGTTTCGAGCCAACCTGGCGCCGCGACAATCGCCCGGGCCGCTTGGAGCGAAAGCTCGAAATCGGTGGTGATGTGGGGTATTTCAACCTCTCCATGCGTGACAAAAGCACCACTTTCCGATTGATGCCTAAACATGTCACGCAGCGATCGGTCGGTCACCTCGGCCAGTTTGCCGCTGACATGGCGATCCCACTGGGCCAAGCCCAAGCTCCGCCAGACACTCGAGAACGTACCGGGATAGTATCGATGCCCGTTTTGTTCGGCTGCTTGCAAATCGTTGATTTCACCGGGTACATCCTGTGCGAAACTCTCGTAAGCCTGCTGGTAGGGCTTACCGAAATACGACGCCCAAGCGGTCGCGTCGGCTAGGTAGGGACCGGTGGTATGGCAGTTGACACACCCGCGACCGTTGGCCCAACTGGCCGCACCGAGCTCTAGATACTTGGCTGCAAGCCTGAGGGAATCCGGCCCGAACTTTTCGACGCGAGGCTCTTGAGCGGTTGGGATGCTGACTCGAGCGTCTTCGAATTCATATTGGTAAACGAGCTTGGAAGAGGCTTGGCCAAAAACCACCGTGCTTTGAGCCAGTGCGATTACGAGCGGGATTAGGAGTGCGAGGAACCGATTCAACGCTGTTGATTCGATGGGCAAGGAGCACTGGCAGTGGATAGTTGTTCTCATCGTGCGATCCTTTTCCAAAGTGTGCTAAAAGCGCAAATTATAAACGGGTTTTCGTCTTACAACTACATTAGAATCTGGACGAAAATCGGTCTTGGGTAGATAATCCACCACGTCTTCTTTGATCCGACCTGGGGAATTTCCAAATGCCCAACCAAGAGCTCGATTGCGTAGGACTTCATTGCCCGGTACCGATTGTTCGAGTTTCCCGCACGATGAAAGACCTACGTGTTGGCGACCAATTGACAGTTAGCGCCTCGGACCCTTCGTTCCAGGCAGACATCGAAGCTTGGGTACGAACCATGGGTCATAGGATGGTTTCATTCCGCGAAGCCTCCGGGATTCAAACAGCCATTGTCGAGAAATGCAACTAGAAAACGGCGATCGAACCTACACGAATCGAAATCATTGGAAATAATGAACCCAGAGGAACTGCGAGCTTTTATCGATCAGCGCATTGAGCAACAACTCGATGAGCGATTTGAGGCAATCGAATCTCAAATCCGGAACTTGGCAGATACCTTGAAGACGGTCCAAAAGGATGTTGCCGAACATCGTGCGACTCTTATGGTTTTAAGCGGTGATTTGGATAAGCTTTTCGCGGCATTTTCGATCGCTTTGGGGGCCACTTCCAGTGGAATGCAGGTTACGATGTTCTTCACTTTTTGGGGCCTGAACGCGCTTCGCAATGGTCGCAGTTTTGCCAACAAGTCGCTCAGCGAGAAGATGATTGCTGCGATGTTGCCAAGCGGACCTGCTGAGGTTCCATCGAGTAAGATGAACATGGCAGGTCTAGGACCCAAGTTTTTTAAGCACCTGATGAAGAAAAAGAACGTGACTTCACTCCCGGAAATGATCCAGATGGCTCGGGAGTTAGAAGTCCGAATGATCGCTTGCCATACATCGATGAGCGTCATGGGGATCAAGCAGGATGAATTGCTGCCCGGAATTGAGTTTGGGGGCGTGGCTAGTTATATGGAAGTAGCCTCGAAATCAAAAGTGAACCTTTTTATCTGATTGTCACAGCATGTCTTCTAGCTCGGACGACTTACATCGACAGCTCAAAGAGCTCCAAGCTCAGAACATCATGCTTAGGACCAAGGCAGCCAATCTGGCTCAAGCCAATGTCTATGCTGCCGAGTTGCTAGCGCAGCTTGAGGACGCCAACGAGCGAGAGCAACGCTTGGTGCGTCGTGGCGAGGAGCTCGATCTTCAAAACCGAATCGATGTAGCGCTTTTAGAGACCAGAGATGAAAGCGAGATCATCGAGTTCGTCGTCGAGAGACTCAAGGAAACCAGTAGTCTAGGAGTCGTGAGTATTGAGTGCTCGATACCGAAAGGCTCAGATACTGTACTAGATCAGCAACCGATCACTTCCGCATCACCGCCAGATCGGGTTGAAAACAATCGCTTGAGTGTGCCTATTCCCATCGAACCCGGGATCCAAGGGAGCATGACTTTTTCATTTCGTGCTACCGACAAGGTTTGGTGTGATCGCTGGATTCGATTCCTTTGGTCCCTGGGAAATCAACTTGGATCAGCGATCCAAAAACGCCGAATCGAACATCAAATACAGCAGATGAATTACCAGCTTACTTTGGCCCGTGATCAAGCGATTGAAGCGAGCCAGGCCAAGACAAGCTTCCTAGCGAATATGAGCCATGAGCTTAGGACACCCCTGAACGCGATCCTCGGTTACTCCGAGATGCTGATCGAAGAGTCCAGTTCCCAAACCCCCCAGTCAGTCATCGATGATGCCAGCAAAATACAGTTGGCTGGCAAGCATTTATTGAGCCTAATCGAAGATATCCTCGACGCAGCAAAAATTGAGTCCGGTAAAGCCACGATTCATATCGCGACGATCGAT
>JBJTAQ010000778.1:0-17731 GCA_046090945.1 Pirellula sp. | reverse complement strand
GCCAGCGATCGGGCAATCGCTGCACCGACACCCTGGGTCCCCCCGGTCACCAATGCCGTTTTGCCTTGAAGCCTGATCATGATTTTTCCTCGATCGGAACGAGGCTCTGCGTCGCAAAAACTTGAAAAGAGGTCTTTGCCTTAGCTGGTCACGGGATCGGTTTTGGGGACATCTGATTCGATCGGTGTTTTCGTTTTCCGACCAACCCTACGCTCGATCGCAGCCCCTACGAACTTGGCAAACAGAGGGTGTGCCTTGGTCGGCTTACTCTTGAACTCCGGGTGGAATTGGACCGCCAAGAAGAAAGGATGGCTGGGAAGCTCGAGGATTTCTACCAAACTCCCATCGGGGCTTAGCCCCGAAAATCGCATCCCATGAGCTTCGAACTGACTTCGATACATGTTGTTGAACTCATAGCGATGGCGATGTCGTTCAGAGATCGACTCGGACTCATAAGCCTTATGGGCCAAGGAATCTTGGACCAGTTTACAAGGTTGGGCTCCCAATCGCATCGTCCCTCCAACTTGGATCACGTTCTTCTGCTCGTCGAGCAAGCAGATCACGGGGTGGGGGGTGTCCTTGCTGAACTCGGTTGAATGGGCACCGGCGAGTCCAACAACAGAACGGCCGAATTCGATCGCAGCACATTGCATTCCCAGGCAGATTCCAAAAAAAGGAATCTCTCGCTCGCGTGCATATCGGATGGCCTGCAGTTTTCCTTCGACTCCACGTTCTCCGAAACCGCCTGGAATGAGGATTCCATCGTAGCCCGAGAGGAGTCGCTCTGGGCCCTCTTGCTCGATATCGCTGCTTTGAATCCTAGCCACTCGGACATTGGTCTGATGCTGAATCGCAGCATGATCGATCGATTCATAGATCGATTTGTAAGCATCCTTGTGCTCGGCATACTTGCCAACCACTGCAATGCTGACTTCATGGATAGGATTTCGAAGTGCGTAGAGAATTTTGTCCCATGCATCGAGTTTTGGTGGAGGAGTGACGAAGCCGAATCGCTTGGTGATGAACTCATCGAGTCGATGGTCTCTGAGCGACATTGGGACTTCGTAGATCGAAAAATCACGATGCTTCTCTTCGATCACGGCCTCGAGGGGAACGTTGCAAAACAGCGCGATCTTTTCTCGCTCCTCTCGCGAGATGCTCTGCTCACAACGACAGATCAACATATCCGGTTGAATACCGATCTGACGCAATTGACCGACCGAGTGCTGGGTCGGCTTGGTCTTAATCTCGGCCGCAGCCTTCAAGTAAGGGACGAGCGTCAGGTGGATGAACAAACAATTCTCTCGGCCAACCGACAAAGGAAACTGTCGGATAGCCTCTAGGAATGGCAGACTTTCAATATCGCCGACCGTGCCACCGATCTCCGTAATCACGATGTCAGTCGATGCGTCGGCCATCCTAAGCACCGCGTCGCGGATCTCGTTAGTGATGTGAGGGATCACCTGCACGGTCTTGCCAAGAAACAGTCCCTGGCGTTCCTTTTCAATCACCCGAAGGTAGATCTGACCGGTGGTGTAATTCGAATCCCGATTCAGGGTCCCGCTGGTGAAGCGTTCGTAATGTCCAAGATCCAGATCGGTTTCGCTTCCGTCATCAAGAACGTAGACCTCGCCGTGCTGATAGGGGCTCATGGTACCGGGGTCAACGTTGATGTAGGGATCGAGTTTCTGCATCCGGACCCTCAGGCCCCGGGCTTCAAGAAGCATACCGATCGAGGCACTGGTAAGCCCCTTTCCAATCGAACTGACCACTCCTCCAGTTACGAAAATATGCTTGGTCATGGCTTCCGGTCCTCCCTGGCAGGCCGTCGAGTTCGAGATCCCAAGTAAGAAAGCGACATCGTAGCGTTTTTTTCGCAGTTCGACAAACCTATCCCCCACCCGTGGAAAATAGTTCCCCAGAGTCCTTGGGATTTCCCGACGTGCTACAATGATCAGGCTTGCATGCCCTTAGTTTTCCCATAAGCTATCGAGGCGTAGAGTTCCGTTTTTTGAGATGTTTTAGAGGTTGTTCGACATGCCGACCCGTTTCATTAAGGATTCCAACCGATCGGATCGCTCCTCCCAGGGGCACTCGGTTCTGGTTGCAGTGTTGTTGCTTGGGCTGACACTTGCTCTACGGTTTGCCCCCCTTCCGGAGAATTTCTCCGCGTTCGGAGCTTTGGCGATTTTCTGTGGTTTGTACACCTCGGGCTCTTTCAGGTGGTGGTTCCCCCTCGCAGCGTTGTTTCTGGCCGACTGCATCGGTCACTTTGCTCGCATCCCGGGAATGGGGTTCTACCATTTGCCATCGATGCTTCTGAACTACACTGGATTGGTTGCTATGACGCTCGCAAGTGCTGCCATGCGTAACTGGACACTGCGAAATCGCCGTTCGGCCACCAGCGCACTGGGTGCCACCACCCTCGTGGCTATAATTTCCTCAGCCTGCTTCTTCCTGATCAGCAACTTCGGAGCCTGGCTCGATCCTTTGATGCAATACGAAAGATCCCCAACCGGATTGCTTCAATGCTACATCGCAGGAATTCCATTCTGGAGAGCCTCCTTGACCAGCGATGTAGTGTTTACCCTAGCCTACAGCCTGTTTGCCATCGGTCTGCGTTCAGCCCCGACCCGACGAACACTCGCCGAGCAACGGGTTGACTCCTAAGGTTGTTTCAGCAAGCTCAGTAGTGGGGCGGTATTTCGTCCTCTGCACGACGAACGGGACTGTTGATGTCTCGCACCTGCTTGAAGTCGCTTGCCAATTGCTTGACCTCTCGCTGCAATTTGCTGATCGACTTGCCCTGCTCGATCACTACTTCGTTCAGATCCGATAGCGTTTTTTGCATGTGCATCAGCAAGCACTCGACTTCCATGAGCCGCTGCTCCGGATTCGACTCTTGAGGTAAGTTTGCCATTCGAAGCCTCCGGTCAGGATCGAGCCAAGCGGATGAAATTTGCAGTCCAAGCTTCGAGAAGGGCTGCAGGTGCGATAAAACGGCCGATGTTCCCACGAGTCTCCTGCGTCAACTCGATCAATTTGACCAAGTTCCGAACCGGCAGATTTTTGAAGGGAGCGAACAATCGATTCGGATCACCTATCCCTTGAGGAACAGCCCCCAGTTGGTTCCAAAGTGAATTCCTGATCGCTTCGATGACCTCATCCATACACCAAACCAACCGGTCTCGCCTCGCTTGGCCCTCTGCAGTCGCATGGTTTAGATGATCGATCACAGACTTGGTAAACGCGATAAACTCCATCGGTCGCTGCGAGAGCAAAGTCCGAATTTGGCTTCGGAACTCGATCAAGTTCGGATCGCTCAGCTCCCGTGCTAACTGAACAGAGCCTTGAGCCTGCTCGGCCAGTTGGCGCGCTTGCTCTGCGGATTCCGCATAATTGTGCTTGAGAATCAGTTGCTCGACATCGCCTAGGGCCAAGGGTGAAAACCGGACGATTTGCGAACGGGACCGAATGGTGCTGATCTGCTTTTTCTCTGAAGTTCCTATCAGGAAAATGACAGCTCCGGGTGGAGGCTCTTCGAGCGTTTTGAGCAACGCGTTGCCTGTGGCCTCTGCTAAGGTATCGGCGTCATCGATGACGCCGATCTTTCTGCGGCCCGAATAAGGACGCATGCGGAGCTCGTAGCAGAAACCCTCCCGCATTCTGGATTCGTCCGATCCGACGAGTTGTTCCATAGTGACCAATGAGCTTTGCGATTCTCTTGCCAAATAGAGGTAATCGGGATGAGTGCCGGATTGGATTTGCACACAGGTTTCACACCGATCGCAGAAAGACAGTTCCTTGGGATCAGTCTCGGTGCACAGCAGAGATTTGGCAAATAGAAGTGCAAAGGTTCTTTTGCCAACCCCATGAGGGCCCACTATCAGGAACGTGCTGGCCAGTTTGTTGTTGGCGATCGCGTTAGCAAACCACTTTCTCTGCCGCTGATGACCAAGGTACTCCGACCAGTCCATTATCTCTTCACCGATTCAAAGTACGGAGGGGTCTTGAGCTGAAGAATCGCCTTGGTCCAACCGCCAACAAACCCGTTTTCGCTCTGTTTGCGAAGTTGCTCTTTTTCGAGGAGAGACAAAAGACCATTGCCGGGTTTGAGGGGTGTGATTGGAGCAGTCGGAGGCAGGGACTGCTGAGAAAGCAAAGCCTCGATCATCTCCTCGAGCCTCAGAGCGTTGGGGACCTGTCGGTCGAACTGACGGCTCTCCCCGAACTGAGCGTAGTAGTAATTCCAATCGGTAAGTGTCGGCGAGTTGTTCATGTAGTCGACACTGCTTAGGAACTGCTCGGCTTGGTCGAACCGCTCGGTGAGCTCCTTCGACGCCTCACCCCACGCCGATCTCGATGCATTGAGCCGCTGCATGATGGCTTGAAACTGGAGACCGATCGAAAGGACCGCGATAAAGCCCAGTAGCAAGATCATCGAGAAGGCAGCGACAGCCACCTTTCCCGAAATCACATCCTGGTCGGTTTTCTCTAGCTCTTTTTCGGCCGCTTTGGCGACGGCTTCTATGTCGACGACTTCGTCAAAGTTGATCACGTTGGGATTTGATACTCTTTAAGGCGTTGCATTTCCTCAGCCACACTGCTGCCGTCTGGAGTGTCGTCGCTGTGGACGTCGAACCAGGACTCCTCGAACTTGATGTAACCCGGTTCGCCACGTGCAGCCTTCTTCAGCGCGACATTGGTTGTCAATGCGATGATGGCATCGGCCATGGCCACTTCGGGATAGCACCGAGGCTTGTTCTCCGGAGAGTTGTTCCTGATGCAATATGCCCAATGTTCGATTTCCTCGGTATAGCCTCGGCTGACAGGACCGGCGGCAGCCGCCGCTTTGGAGACTGGCGAAGAAGCCCCCCCGCTGGCTTGGGTGTCCAAAGCGTACCCGCTCCCGGCCGCCTTAACACCCGCCGCTGCACTCGTGTCCGACTTGGCGTACAGCATCACTTCCTGCTCCTTCTCCAAGACCAACGTCCCCTTGGTACCCATGACAATCTCTCCGTAGCCACCGTACCCGTTGCCGTTGATCGATGAATACGTCACGACAATCTTCTTGTTGGGGTCCTGGTCGTAGCTCTGGACACCCTTAACTCCACCCGGCTGTCGATAACCCAGGTCGAATTTCTCGTCATACTCCGGACCTGGGAACTCGTAGGTGCAATAGACATGGTCATCGGCATCCCGGTCTGCTGGGAAGATATGCCGACCACCGACGGCGTGAACCGTCAACGGATGAGCCTTCTTGCCATCTTTACGCAAGGCGCTGCAAAAGATGGTGGCGGCATCGAGTTGATGACTTCCTAACTCACCCATCAGACCCGCGCTGGTTCGGTCGAACAATCGCCATCGGACAAGCTCCTCCATAGCGGAAATCGTTCGATTTCCTATCTTTCGCTCGACATAACCAAAGCGTGCCGCATCGACTGCATCGGTCAACCAAGCCTTCTGCTGGGCCACCTTGCGCTCCAGTTGCTCGATCTCGGCCGGGCTCTTGGCCTTCTCAAGTTCTTTGACGTACTTGTCCAAATCCGCCTTGATACGATCGGTTTTGGAATCCGGATCCCCACCGACCATGGGTGGTTGCCAAGAATCATTGCCAGGCAAATTACCGCGATGCCATTGGGCTCGAATGTGGTGGAGTTGTCCGAGCATCCCCCAACGGATCAGGTGCACTGCGTTGTCGTACAGGACGCTGTAATGGCGTTGGTGTCCTGTGGCCAAATAAAGCGATTCCCCGGACTTGCCTTTCAACTCTTCGGACAGCCTCGCCATCACTTTGCACTGCGCGACGTTGTGGGCCATGAGCTTTTCGGTCAACACGTGCTTGCCTGCTTGCATCGCCTTGATCGCAATCGGAGCGTGCAAGTGCAACGGCAGGGCGATGATGATCGCTTCGATGCTGTCATCCTTGAGCAGTGCATCGATCCCCCCATTGGTGGCGTCGTAGACGGTGACGTTTTTCCTGGCCTCTTGCTCGTTGGCGTACTTGTACTGCTTGATCAACCCTGGTCGGGTCGGAGTGGTCCAATCGCCATTGAACGCTCGATGGATGCTGTAGGGCCGGATGTCTGCGATCGCGGTGACTTGGACATAGCCAGGAGTACATCCGCCGATCAGAACGTTGCCTTCGTCGCCGGTCCCGATCACCCCTACACGAACAGGGTTCGCAAATTTTTCGTAGCCAAAGTACATCGCCCCAAGACCCGCACCGCTGACGGCACCTGCAGCGATGACCCCTTGGAGGAACTCCCGCCGGGTGAATCCAACCGCTTCGTGAAAATTGTCCTGACCAACTGCTTTATCTTCTGCACTTAAAGTACGCATCCGATGACCTCGTAACAAATAATTAAAACGGTATGACTGGTTTTATGAATGCTTGCCTAGGGAATTGCTCGCTATCAGCGAGCAATCAAGCTTTGTAAACTGGCACCTTGGATTTTCGGTTCCAAAAACTCCAAGGAATAAAATCGAGACCTGCGTATCGCCCCGCGTCGGCAAAAGCCACCACAAAGCATCCGAGCATCTCGATCGCTTGATAGTATGTCGGCTGAGTACCCGGAAAACCAGGGAATTGGCTAACAACCACCGAAGCCAAGAATAGTCCGGCGGCTAAACCGGCCAGGGGGGTTAAAAGCCCCAAAAGCAGTAGAATTCCGATCGACATATCGAAAATCGGAATGATTTTGTCGACCAATTTCACCGAAATTGGCCCCTCCCCATCGAACTTGAATTCGACCCGCTTGCGAATCGGATTCCCGTTGGCATCCTTCGCTGGCGGTTTCTCCGGCTTGGGGTTTGCCTGGTCATCGGTGGCGATTGCATTCAAGCGGTTTACCATCTCCGGGATGGTGTTGTCGATTTCGGACAATACCGGACGACCTAACGCCCGCCACTTCGACTCGATCTCTTCCTGCTGTTTCCTGAGCGAATCGACTTTGCTCCGGGCTGCGTCGGCTCTGAGTTTTGCAAGCCGCTCAAAACCGTTTTTGTATTCGTCAATCTGTGGCTTCCACTCGTCGTAAGTTTCCTTGCGCGTGGCTTTGTACTGGGCCAGAATCTCATCGACTTCCTTCGACTGCTCTTCGTTCAATGCGAACTCGGATTTAATCTTCTGACCGTACAAATCGCAGGCGTCTGACATTTTTTTCGCGTCGATCCTAATCATTCCATCGTGATCAGGGATCATCGAATGAAAACGGTCCGCAAAAGGCCCCTTGGCTGCTGCCAGGAAAGGAGTCGAGGAGAAGCCTTCTTTGACCTTCACTGCCCCTTCTTGAAAAAAGTGCCAACCGATCGCTAGTCGCAAAAGAACTAGAAACAAAATTGCTGGCAGTGTTAGTTTCGCTTTTTGAAAGAGCATGGAACCTGTCCAGTAGGTCGACTCGACGTCTCGATAGAGTTTTCGATGGGTGGGAACGACAGGCCTGGGGACTTTTTATGCATTCCCTGCCTGACGCCAATGCCGTATTCGGTCGTATTAGTATGGTACAAAACCTGCCTTTAGCCAAGTCCGAAGGTAGGCAACAAGCGGCATTAGATCAACTGTTTTCCTCGATCGCGCGCAGGATTTCCCCGGGTAAAAGCTCTTGTCCGTAGTAGACCACCCGATGGTTGGGTGAAAAACGGTGTTTCTTCCATTGCGCCTTTAACGATTGGGGAATTGCCAGCAGCAGCGGGGTATCTGAAAAAGCGTCGAGAACCTCGGCCTTGTGCCGACGGTACTCGGGGGTCCAGAAACCCACGATTTCGAGCAAAATCGAATTCCCTGACGGGCTTATCACGGTAAAGTCAGGGAAAAATACGCGTTGTCCTCGGACCAAAATATCCCCCTCGCGGATCAGTTGCCACCGGGCAAGTTCCGGATCCTCTCGGGCGAGCAGCTGCATCAGATTCCAATTTTCAAGGAACTGCTCCTCGACGGCCGAATCGATTCGAAGTGGTTCGGCAACTCCGCTTTGAAGCCCCGAGTGATCATCGAGTTTGAGGATCCATCGGCGATTGCGTCCCCAAGCCGTATCGGCGTATTTGGACATCCCCTTGGGAACCACAGTCGCCGACATGGACCAACCGGAACAGGACAACAAGCCGGGGAGAAATTTCGCCATTTGAAACCCATACCGATGGGTGCTCCGCAGCACCGAAGCGGGTCCATCGAGAGTGATTCGATAACCATCGCTCCTGGGCTCGATGCGATGCATCAATTGTGCAAGTTTGGCATACCGCAAGATGCTCTTCCAATCTCCGGTCGCATCGACGACGATTTGGCGGGCATCGAACAGGGCTGCCTGTGTCTGAGCGACGTTGTACTGCGTTAATAATTCATTGGTGTCCCGAGGATAAGCGAATTGGCTCAAGCGGTGATGCTCGATGATATCGCTGAAGAGTTGCCGTTCGAGTTCGAACCAGGTAGTGTTCTCGGCCGCTGCGATTTGATCCTTGACCTGGGTGTGCAAGTGATCGAGAACGGATTCGACGCTGGACACCAACGGATGAAGTTGGGCCGCTTGTCGAAACACGCGTTGCCTCAGCAGAGCCGTTTTTTTCGGCTTTCCTGCGTCGTATTCGGAGCGATCATCGAGCAGTTTGCAGAAAGCTCCAACCCGGCGAATCGGACACAGCGGATCGGATTCTAAAATCCGCTGAATTTCGCTGTGCAAGGACTTTCGCATCGAGCCAACACCAGCCTGATACACATCGCACATCTGCTGGGCCAGTTCGACGTACTGCGAATGCTTGGTCCGACTCAGGCGATCAGGAAGGATCTGGCCGTCGACGTACTTTGCGATGGCGAGTTCCTTGGTAAGCATCGTTGCGTCTCCTGTTGCGAGAGCGTTGGACTTCTTTGGTTTCCGTAGCCACGACTTCGTAGAGGACAGCTCGTGCATCCCCTCTTTTTCTGAGGATTCGGCCCAACCGCTGTTTGGATTGACGAGTGGAGCTCTTGCCACCGAGCACCACAGCCACCTTGACCTCTGGCAAGTCAACCCCTTCGTCGAGAACTTGGTTGGCCACCAAAGCTGGGTACACTCCATCGCGAAGCCCTTCAAGATAATCGAGCCTCTCGGACTTGTCGCAGTGACTCAGCAAACAGGGGATCAGAAACCTGGTTGATATCATGCGTGCCATCGCGTTCGAACCTGTAAAAATAATCATCGGTTCGCCGAGATGCAATCGAAAGAGGTCTTCGAGGACATCGAGCTTTTCTTGGGCGCGATCCTCGATCGACTCTTTTTCACGATACAATCGCATGATCCGAGAAGCCTCGCTCCCCTGGGCTGCCTCACTGCAGAGATCTTTCCAGGCAAAGTCGGGCTCTTCCTTCCGACGCTCGTGGACATATTGGGAGATCTGCTGGGAAAGCTCCTTGTAACGTTTCCGCTCGGTTTGAGCCAGTGAAATCGGCAGCCTGACCACATCGTAATCCGCCAGCGTCCTGCCTTTGACGTCCTGCAATCCCAGTTCATACACCACCGGCCCGATGAGCGACTCGAGTTCCTGCGAATTCGCACCCATCGTCGCCGTCAGTCCGAGCCGTTGCGGCGCGACCGAACAGCGAGCTGCATCGGCACGGATCGGTCCAGTCAAATGATGGCACTCGTCGAAAACCAACAGCCCAAAGCGCGATCCAATCTCGGTCGCATGGATACAAGCGCTCGCATAGGTCGTCACGGTGACCGGTCGGACATCATGCTTCTGGTCCCCAAGGATCCCGGCATCGATCCCCAGTCCTCGCAGAATGCGTCGGTGCCACTGGTACATCAAATCCCGAACCGGTGCGACCACGAGCGTCGGAATACTGCTTTTGGAGATGATCGACAAAGCGACCTCGGTCTTGCCCGTCCCGGTCGGCATGACGACCACACCGCGTCGCGTGGCAGACCAAGCCTCGACGGCCTGTTGCTGCTCGGCCCTGAGTGTCGGTAAATGCCGCTCGGCCGCAAAGATCGACAAAACGCTCGGCGAACTCGTGTCGATCGCAGGAACCTGATCGACGATCCCGGTCTGACAACTCGAAAGAGCCTTGCGGATCTCGGGATAATGACAAGCGTCCGAACGCCACTTGAGCACGCGATGATCCCATTCCCAAATGCCAGGCCCGAACCAACCCTCAAGCATCGGCTTGGTCAGTCGCGATTCCCCAAGAGCATCCACCTGACCTGGGTTGCCGGTCCCTGGGTTGCCGGTCCCAATAGCCACAGGCCGATGATCCAGTAAAAGCGTACCGGCATCGAAGCTCAGGCGATAGCAACACGGTTGGTTTGGCAAGCCAGTGAACCTTATCCCGAGAACCTTATCCCGATTAGAACTGAATAAACGATTGAAATCGCGCCAGATGCCCGATCGACCGCTTCGGAAACCTCTGTCTGTTGGATATTATAATATCGATGGCAGGCATTCTATTGCTAGGTGAATTGTTCACTGAGGGCCTACCGCAAGTATTTACGCAGACAATCACATCGAAGTAGATTGGAAAACCGCCGCGATGGCCACACCTGCTGATCGGGATACGATTCTTGATTTGACCCAAAGGCTCTTGGTCTCTATCACCCGTGGGGATTGGGACACTTACAAAGAACTCTGCTGCAACAGCTTGACGTGCTTTGAACCCGAGGCGATGGGAAATTTGGTCGATGGGCTCGATTTCCACCAGTATTACTTCAACCTCCCGAGCGGCTCGACACCTGTCCAATCGACCATCGTCGCCCCGCACATTCGCGTCATGGGGGATGTAGCCGTGATCGCCTATGTTCGCTTGACACAAAAAATCGCAGATGGAAAACCAACGACAGTTGCGATGGAGGAGACGCGTGTGTGGCACAAGCAGAGTGGCAAGTGGAAGCATGTCCATTTTCATCGCAGTCCAACGCGTTAATTCGGTTTTGAACTCTGATTAGACTTCAAGGGGAATCGCATGCACCCGGCTGGCTTTCTTCGCATCAGCGCCATTTCAACAGCAACAACCGTCGCGAACCCCAAACAGAATGCCAAAGCAATACGGCAGGCTCTGGTCTCGTTCCAGTCCTCGGACATTGTCCTTCTGCCGGAATTGTGCCTGAGCGGCTACACCTGCGGCGAGCTGTTTCTCCAAGACACCTTGCTCAATGCTTGCATGGCTGAGCTCATCAAGCTTGCACGTTCGATTGGCCAACAATTGGTGGTCGTCGGTCTACCGATCGCCGTGCAAGGGCGACTTTTTAATGTCGCAGCAGTGCTTGGGTGCGGTGCTATTCTGGGGGTCGTACCCAAGACCCATCTGCCGAACTACGGCGAATTCTACGAAGCTCGTTGGTTCCACCCAGGAACCGAAGCCGATTGCGACCAGATCGAGATCGCTGGAGTTGGTAGCGTTCCATTCGGTACCGATTTGCTGTTCCGTTGTGGGAAAGCCACTGTAGGAATCGAAATCTGCGAGGATCTCTGGGTTCCGATTCCGCCTAGCAGTGAGCAAGCACTTGCAGGAGCGAATGTTCTATTGAATCTTTCGGCCAGCAACGAAACGATCTCCAAGGCCAATTACCGAAAGCAACTTGTGACCATGCAGTCGGGCAAATGCGTTGCGGCTTACGCCTACAGCTCTGCCGGCCCGACCGAGAGCACCACCGATCTAGTCTTTGGAGGCCACTGCCTGATCGCCGAAAACGGATCGCTGCAGTGCGAATCCAAACGCATCGGAACCGGATTGGACATCGACCCAAAAGTAGCCGAGAACACCGCAACCAGTTTTGCAACCGCGGATATCGACCTCGATAAACTCGATCGGGATCGTCGCGCGTTCCAGACGATGCATCAAACAGCCGATCGCAGCCCCTTGGACTATCGCCAGGTTCCTTTTGAATTGTCTGTCAATCCGGGCTCTCTTTGCCGATGGGTTGACCCACACCCGTTCGTTCCTGCATCCAAAGAACAGCTTCATGAAAGATGCGCAGAGATCTTTGAAATCCAGTGCGCAGCGTTGGCCAAACGTTTGAGTTTGATCCCCGAATCGACACCGCTTAGCATCGGTGTATCGGGCGGCCTAGACAGCACGCTTGCGTTGATGGTCGCGGTTCGAACGTGCCAGCGGATGGGTTGGTCACCCACGCGAATCGTCGGTATGACAATGCCTGGCTTTGGGACGACCAAGCAGTCGAGGTCCAATGCGGTTGGACTGATGAAGCACCTGGGAGTGACCTCTGAGGAGATTGATATCCGGGAGAACTGTTTCGAGATGTTTCGAAGCCTGGGGCATCAACCTTTCGGCGTCTCACTCGATGGGCTCACCCCAGCAACGCTGCAGTCCAAGCTCGAGACCCTACCGGCGGACAAACGGCATGACTTGGTGTTCGAGAACGTCCAAGCACGCATGCGCACGATGCTCCTGATGAACCGAGGGTTTGTGCTAGGGACAGGCGATATGTCCGAATTGGCGCTAGGCTGGTGCACGTACAATGCCGATCATATGTCGATGTACAACGTCAACACCTCGGTCCCCAAAACACTTGTCAAGTTCCTCGTTCGATACATCGCCGAACACGTAGCTACCAAAGAGGTGGGCAAGATCTTGATCGACATCGTCCAAACGCCGATCACTCCCGAACTGCTACCGCTGGGCTCTGATCAAAACATCGTTCAAACCACCGAGGATTCGATTGGCCCCTACGAATTGCATGACTTTTTCCTCTATCATATGGTTCGAGGTGGAGCCAGCCCAACGAAACTCTTGACCTTGGCCGAGCATGCGAGATTCGACATGCCTTATAAAACCGATCAAATCCGAGCGACACTCAAGGTGTTTTACAAACGCTTCTTTGCATCGCAGTACAAACGGTCTTGTGTCCCGGACGGACCCAAGGTCGGCAGCGTTTCGCTCTCACCCCGAGGTGATTGGCGCATGCCCAGCGACGCTGATGTCGGTGCTTGGATCGAAGAACTTGATTGAATCTCCAACGGATCAAAACCTCTCAGAAAAGATCGCTCCATGACTCATTCCAACGATATCGTCCATGAAGTGCGCGAGTTTGTCGGACATTGCAAAACCGTGATTCTGTCGACGGTCTCGGCCCAAGGCGAACCGAATGCAAGCTACGCTCCGTTTGCAGAGCACCAAGGAGCATTTTACGTATTGGTCAGTGGATTGGCCAAGCACACGGCGAATCTAATCACCACCGGTCAGTGCCATGCGATGTTCATCGCCGATGAGAAAGACTCCGTGAATGTGTTTGCTCGAAAGCGGGTCAGTTACACGTGCGAGGTGTCCGAGCTGCCTCGCGAGGATAGTGTTGCGAAAGTCGTATTCGATAAAATGCACGAGCAGTTTGGCCCAACTATCGGGATGCTCGTGAGCTTGCCCGATTTCCGTTTGGTACGATTGGTTCCTGGCCAAGGCGTTTGGGTCCGAGGTTTTGCCCAAGCGATCCAGGTGCGTGGATTTTAATCTGTTGGGTGAGGATCGATGCGGCCGAAACTCAATCGTCAATTGTCTGAGGAAAAGTTTCTACAGCATTACTGGCTTAAGTCGGAACTCACCCTTTTTTGTCGGGAGTTAGGACTGGCGGTTCAAGGCTCAAAACAACAACTCACCGAGCGAATCGCCGATCGATTGGCCGGTCGCCCACAGAAAACTCCCAAGACTAAAACTAGGGGACTCCAATCGAAATCTTCCCTGCCAAGCAAGTTAACGCTTCGAACTCGAATCGGTACTGGCTGGACCTGCTCTCAGAGACTCCGAGAGTTCTTTGTCTCGCACTGTGGCAAGGGGTTTCGTTTTAACCAATCGGTCCGCACTTTCCTCGTCCAAGGTGTAGGAAAAACTCTCGGCCAAGCCATCGAGGTGTATCGTGCAAGCCTTCGAACAGGCCCAAAACCAATCGCATCTCAGTTTGAATACAATCGCCATATCCGACAGTACAAACTGGATCATCCAGGGGCTACGCATGCCCAAGCCGTATCAGCTTGGTGGAAGAAAAGAGGAGTGAAAAGGGGAGTGAAACAGCAAGAGCTCTAAGGCACGGGGTGAGAGTGGAAAGATTCTCAGATGATCAGGGAATTAAAGAAATGCTAGCGTCAACATAACCTAGAAGGTCGGCTTGAAACGCCAACATTAGATTTGCTAGTTTTCCGACAAGGTGTTTTCTGACGATGTCTCCCCACCACCAATCCAAAGTGACCATTGAGCCCAAGTGTCGTCGAAGCCTCATACTAGATCTGGTCGCGCGGAGTTGCTCACAGGGTCAGCTCTGATTGGGCTTATGCTACTTTGTTTTTTGGCGGGTTGTCGTGTGATGACCAACAGCTCCAGAAACCAATCTCTGCTCACGGCTCGCCAGTTGTCGCTCCGGGGTACCGATGCGTTGCAGCGAGGTCGTGGGCAAGACGCTGAGCTACTATTCTCACAAGCTCTCTCGAACTCATCGAATGACGAACGAGCACATTGGGGATATGCCAAGGTGCTCTGGCAAACGGGAGACAAGTCAAAGGCGTTGGAGCACATGAATGAGGCCTATCGCCTCTCAGGTAGCAACCCCGACTACGCAGTAGCGCTTGGGGAAATGTACCTGGACCAAAAGCAGCACGATGCTGCCAAGTCGCTATCGCTCGATGTGCTTTCGGCAAATCGCAATCATACCAACGCTTGGGCTCTTCTTGGTGATGTTCATCGCGACTTGAGGGATTGGCCAAGCGCCTTGGAGTGCTATCACCATGCGTTGCTACTTCGAAGCGATTTCCCGAAAGCCCAGTATGCGATCGCTGACATCTATCGCAAGACCGGTCGACCGGAACGGTCCCTTGCGACCCTCGATCACATGGTTGATCTTCATGCTTCAGTGGCCGATGAAACCGAGCATCTGTTGCTTCGAGGTCTTGCGTTCGCTCAGCTCGATCGCCCCGAGGACGCAAAAGAGCTGCTGGCTAAATGTTCCGAACGACTCCCGCCGGAGCAATGGGCCGTGCAAATTCAAATCATCGAGGCGCAGATTCAACTTGCAGACTTAGTCCAAGCCCGCATGGCGATGGGGAGAATCCCCTCGGACCAAAGCTCCAATCCCGAGATCCAGCGGCTTAAAAACCGAATGGATAGCGATTTCATCCGGCTCGCGAAAACCGATCCGATCCCAGCGGGGAAACGGGACAGGAAAACCGAACAACCGGAACTAATTCCTGGGGTCTACCTAGCCGAACCTGAAAAATTACCGACCATCCAACGCTAAATCCTGCAGGAATTCTTCCATTCTCAAAAAGCCAGTAATTGCTATGATTTGGCTTTTGTTAGGTCTCACGCTTCGAGAGATTCTTCGGATTACTCAATTGGCATCTTTCCAATGGCTCTGATTGTCCAAAAATTTGGCGGAACAAGCGTCGCAACACCTGAGAAGATCCAAGCCGCAGCGCGCAAAGCGATCCGCACGCAACAAGAAGGAAACCAAGTCGTTGTGGTCGTCAGTGCCATGGGGCATGAGACCGATCACCTGATCGATCTTGCAAAGAAAGTCAACGAAGAGCCCCCGGCTCGGGAAATGGATATGCTCCTGAGCACTGGCGAGCAAGTCAGCGTAGCTCTGATGGCCATGGCGATCCACAGTTTTGGCCATCAAGCCGTCTCGCTGACCGGTGCACAGATGGGAATCCGGACCGATAACTCATTCACCAAAGCACGGATCAAGACGATCTCGACCGAGCGCATCCGCAAACACCTCGATGCAGGAAGGATCGTTATCGCAGCAGGCTTTCAAGGTGTCGATGACGAGTTCAACATTACCACGCTGGGCCGCGGTGGTAGCGATACAACAGCCGTTGCCCTGGCTGCTGTCCTAGGCGCAGATGCTTGCGAAATTTACACAGATGTCGACGGTGTCTACACGACCGATCCGCGACTTCTGCCGGAAGCTCGCCAGATGGGACTCATCAGCTACGACGAGATGCTTGAACTAGCAAGCCTTGGTGCAAGCGTCATGCATAACCGATCGATCGAGTTTGCCAAGAAATTCGACGTTCCGATCCGTGTGCGAAGCAGTTTCTCCGATGCCCCTGGCTCGATGATTGTTTCGATGCCCGAGTCACCGTCGGTGGTAGTCTGCGGAGCGGCATTGACTCGCGACGAGGCAAGAGTGACGATCAAAAATGTGCAAGACACACCCGGCATGAGCTATGAGATCTTCAAGCGGTTAGCGGATCAGAAGATCACCGTCGACATGATCGTGCAAAACATCGGGATGGAATCCCGTGCGGATGTTTCATTTACAGTACCCAGCGGTGAATTGCGAGCCGCTCAGAGGGCCGTCCAAGAAGCCTTGCCGATGGTCGGGGCAACCGAAGTCACCTGCGATGACGCAGTGGCAAAAGTCTCTGTGGTCGGCTTGGGGATGGCTCAACAAACCGGCGTAGCCGAAAAGATGTTCGGGGCCTTGGCCGCCGCCAAAATCAACATCCAAATGATCACCACGAGCGAAATCAAAATCAGCTGTTTGGTCCAACGCTCCGAAGGGACCCAGGCCCTGCGAGCCGTCCACCAAGCCTTCGGCTTGCATCACAAGCCCAGCGATGCCAACCAATGGGTCATCGGCCAGATGAACCATGCCAAAATGAGCCCAAGCGAGGTCGTTGAAAGATTGCGATCGACCAACCTCGAGCAGTTGACGCTCCTGGATATCAGCCTCTTGGAAAACCAGGCACGCGTGACCCTCAGCGGCGTATCGGATTCCCCCGGACTTGCCGAAAAAATCTTCAAATCCGTCGCTGAGGCTGGGGCCGTCGTCGACATGATCGTCCAGAGTTGCGATGGACACCACGGTGAAACCTCGATCAGCTTCACGGTCCCGAATGAACAGCTGCAAGCTTGTCTGGATGTGCTAGCCACTGGCAAGTTCGGAGTTCGCAAAGTAACCAGCGCCGGCAACATTGCCAAACTATCGGTCAGCGGGATCGGTTTGCGGAGCCATACCAGTGTCGCGATCGCCTTGTTCAAGGCTCTTGCCGATGAAGGAATCAACGTTCTGATGACCAACACGAGCGAACTGAGAGTCAACGTCGTGGTCGAAGGCAAAGACAGCCATCGAGCCCTCGCATCCCTTCAAAACACCTTCAGAAACTCGATGACCTGATGAGGTCTCCTCAGGAGCGAGACGTATGAGTCGACCCGAGTTTGTCTACTTCGACCTAGGTAATGTCCTTTTATACTTTGACCACGGTATTGCCGCTCGGTCGATGGCAAGACTCATCGGCGTTGAGCCAGCGGATATCAAACGACTCGTTTTCGATTCCGACTTTCAACTCGCTTACGAACGCGGTGAACTGACAAGCCGCGAATTCGCCGACATCCTCTCGGAGAAGTTCAAAAAAGATCTGCCGTTCGAGGAGCTCATGGTTGCAGCGGCCGATATTTTCGTTCCGAACATGAATATCCTGCCGGTGCTCGAGAAGATCCGTCGCCTGAAAATCCCAATGGGGCTCTTATCGAACACTTGCGAAGCCCATTGGAACTGGATCGTTAAGATGGGCTATCCGCAACTTCAAGGATGGTTCGATCCTCTAGTGCTCTCCTTCGAAGTGCGATCGATGAAGCCAGAGCCCGAAATCTATCGCCTCTGCGGAGAGATCGCAGAGATCCACCCCGAGGCGATCTACTTCACCGACGATCGTCCAGCGAATGTCCAAGGATCGATTCAGGCGGGTTGGAACGCGGATGTTGTTACCAGTGCCGACCGCTTGATGGATACCGTCGATACATGGTAAGCAC
>JBJTAQ010000777.1:0-8670 GCA_046090945.1 Pirellula sp. | reverse complement strand
GTACAATTGGGCCGCATAGATATTCCCGAGCGTGTAGGTTGGGAAGTATCCGATCAGCCCCGCAGACCAGTGTACATCTTGCAAGACGCCTGTTTGATCACTTTTGGGGGTAATCCCTAGATAATTCGTATACTTGTGATTCCAAGCTGCAGGGAGGTCTGCGGCCTGCAAGCTTTCGTTCATGAGCTGTTGTTCGAGCTCAAAGCGGATCAGAATGTGCATGTTGTATGTCACCTCATCGGCCTGGATCCGAATCAGGCTCGGTTCGACGCGATTGAGGTCTTGGACGAGCCGTTGCATCGGCACCCCCGTAAACTCTTTGCGGAAATGATCCAGCAGGTGCGGATAGGCCCACTTCCAAAAGGCGTCAGAAAGTCCTACAAGATTCTCCCAAAGTCGGGATTGCGATTCGTGGACTCCTAGACTCGCAGCGCTGCCGAGCGGAGTTCCATACCACTTTGGATCGAGCCCCTGTTCGTACATCCCATGCCCAGCCTCATGCAACACGCCATACAATCCGGTCGAGAAGGATTCGCTCGAGTAGCGGGTCAAGATGCGGTGATCGTGCGGTCCGAGTGTCGTGCAAAACGGATGTTCGGTCTGATCGAGCCGCCCGCGCTGAAAGTCAAAACCGATTTGCTCCGCGACCCATCGCGAAAACTTTTCCTGCGCCCCGAGATCGAATCGCCCCTGCAGAACCGATGGCCCAAACTTGGAACTCTGCTCGGATGCTTTCTGGATTAAGGGGACGAGAGATTCCTGAAGTGCCACGAAAATACGGCTGATCTCTTGTTCCGTGGCCCCTTCCTCATAGCTATCGAGCATCACGTCGTAACGGGATTGGCCTGGATTGGCCAAGCAATCCGCTTCTTGGCGTTTGAGGTCGATGATCTTTTTCAGTTGCGGCATGAATCGCTTGAAGTCATCGCTGAGCTTGGACTCGACCCAAATTTGTTGACCGATGCTGGTCGCATGCGAGATCTCCTCGACGAGCTTGATCGGCAGTTTGCGACAGCGATCGTACTGACGTTTCATGCAGCGCGCGATCACGGATGCTGGACTCGATGGATCCTGGCCTGCAACCTCATCGCTGAGTTGACCAAGCCAATCCCCGAGCTGTTGATCCACACGGCGCTGGTGGACTAACCCGGCCAGAAGCGTCAGTTGCTCGGCACGATACTCTGCAGCACTTGATGGCAAACCGGTGTTTTGGTCCCACTCGAGCATCGCCATCGTCGATTGCAGGATCTCTGTCTGGTGGGTGTAACTCAGTATTTTTTGCAGCAATTCAGTCATCATCAAAAACCAATACTCACGAGTGTTAACTCAATTCCGAACGGAGTTTATCGCGCTGGTGGTCGATCTGCTCGGCGGTGGCTCCAAGATTTCTAAGGATCGTCTCGGCCATCGCCAAGGCGACTTCGGACTCCTCAGCGATCACTTGGTCGGCACCCTGCTTGAGCAACTCTTGACACTGGCCGACGTATGCCGATCGGACCAAAACCTGAATCGATGGATTGAGCAATTTTGCCATCCGAATCACATTCGATGCTTGGGTGATGTTCGATGCGCTCAAGACCAGACTCACTGCCGATTCGACACCGGCTGCCTTGAGTGTCTCGACATGGCTGGCATCGCCGAGCACGAGTCGATGACCTGCGGCTCTAATCGCTTCGATACTCGATGGATTCATCTCGACGATGGTGGCTTGGATGCCGTTTTCGCTCAGCAGTTTGGCTGCCGTGCGACCCACGGGTCCGTACCCGACGACCACGGTTCGAAACCCGCCCATCGAACCGTCCAACGCAGTCCCTTCTACACAGATTGTCGGTTTGGAGCTCAGTGGTAATCGAGAGACGTTCAGCCACCTTAGCTTGGACGATCTGCTAGTGATGCTGACCAATGGATCGATAGCCATTTGCAGCAGCGGACATAGGGCGATAGAAAAAATAGAAACCGCAACTAGGACGTGCTCGAGAGACTCGGAAATCAGATCCGCACGCTTGGCTATACTTGCGACGATGAAGGAAAACTCGCCGATCTGCGCAAAACAAAGGCCGACCCGCAGGGAGTTTTTCAAGGGGAGTCCCAGCGCGAGCATCAGCGCGATCGCTAGGACGGGCGTCACGATCATAGCGACAATCAGCATCGCCCAAAACAGACCAGGGTTCTCGAAGAAAACAATGGGATCAAACAGCATACCCACCGACACAAAGAACAGGGCAGCAAATGCATCACGCATCGGTAACGCATCGGTCGTGGCTCGAACAGAAAAATCCGACTGGCCGATCACCACTCCGGCGAGGAACGCACCCAAGGCCATCGATACTCCAAAGCCTTTCGAAGAGAGGAGTGCCAGTCCCAGTACAATCACCAGGATCGTCAGCGTAAAGAGCTCTCGCGAACGCGTTTCGGCGATCCGGTGCAAGACTCCGGGTATCAGTCGTCCTCCGAGGTAATAGACAGCCAGGACCAAGACCGCAATTTTCAAAGTTGCGATCTCCAGGATCCCTACCAGACTAAACCACGATGCCCCTTCGATCCCCTTGAGATTAGGCAACAACACCAGCGCTAGCACCGCAAGGACATCTTGGACAATCAACCATCCAATCGCCAGATTCCCAGTGGGGGTTTGAAGCTCATTGGCATCGCTCAGCAATCGGGTTACCACAACGGTACTTGCAAAAGACATCGCGATTCCCATGGCCATCGATTCCTTCCAGTGGTAAGAAAAAGACAGCATCAACAGGAGAGTTGCCAAGAACGATCCTGCGCACTGAAGCAGTGCGCCAGGGATCGCGAGCTTGCGGACCCTACCAAGTTCCTGCAGATCGAAATGGAGCCCGACGTCGAACAGCAGCAGGACCACTCCGATCTCTGCTAGCTGAGAAGCGATCTGGGGGTCGGCGTTGAATCCCGGCGTGGTCGGTCCGACAACAATTCCGGCGACGAGAAACCCGACGATCGGCGAGAGTCGTATCAGATGGCAGACATAGCCAAACACCAGCGCGGCAGCAAAACCACCAGCGAGCGTCGAGATGATGTCCAATTCATGCATCAGCTAGTTTTTCGGTCGATTGCGAATTCGGAACATTTCCTGATACGGAAGGACGATACCGCCATCGATCGAAAGTGTCGCGCCGGTGATGTAGTCGCTGCGAGGATCGCACAGGAAGACTACCCCATGGGCGATGTCTTCGGGTTTGGCCAAGCGTCCCCAGGGCAAGTTGCTACCGTGCTGTTGGAGTTCATCCTCGAAGAAGAATTTTCGTTCGCCTGGGGTGTCGGTCCAACCTGGGTGGACCAAGTTCACGCGGATGCGGTATTCGGCTAGTTCCACGGCTGCCGTTTTGGCCAACTGATCCAAAGCTGCTTTGGCCATATTATAAGCTGTCGCGCCTGGGATCGGCTTGTAGGCATGCGGCGAGGAGATAAACACCATGTTGCCTTGGATCTTCTGATCGATCATTTGGTTGGCAACTGCGCGAGCCAAATAATAGGGACCCCACATGCACACATCGATCGTTTTTCGAAAACCATCCATGTTCGCTTGATAGAAAAGTTCGCGATCGCTGAACGCGGCATTGGAAACCAGAATGCTGATAGGCCCGAGTTGCTCTTTGCATTTCTGGACCATCGATTCGACAGCCGCTTGGTCGGAAACATCGCCGACCAGCGAGATCGATTTTCGACCCATCGCCTTGATCGCTTCGACCGTCTCGGTTGGCTCTCGCAGATCGTTGACCGCGACATTGGCACCTTCGGCGGCCAAGGCTTTGGCGATTGCAGCCCCGATTCCTCGGCCTGCTCCTGAAACGATCGCGGTTTGTCCCTCTAGTATTTTCATCGAATCACCTAAGATTTACCTGGACCGAGCCAAATGAGTTGACTCAACGCAAGTCAAAAACGCTCGATCAACCGATACAGCTCGGAATCTGTCGACTCAAAGCGCAGAGAGTATATCGTGAATCGCGGCGCATTCCAAATGCACAGCCTCGGCGGGTCGAGATCCTCAATCGTCGATGCCATTGGTCTCTGGCGAGCCACCAGCGCGACGTTGACCACGCGCTTGACTGGGCTTTTGGCCCTCGGGCGAGATCTTGAGATTTTGAGAGGATCTGGCGTTTGAATCCATTCCATTTTGAGGTCTGAGCATATTCTTCAGAGCTTTTTCGAGGGCTTGAGTGCTCGTTCCGTTGACCTTGAGCACCTCGACGGTCTCATTTCGCTTGGCCTTTTGGTCGAGTTCCTCGATCATGTCGCAAACGAGTTTGAGCAGGTCCTCTCCCTTGGCACTGACGATGATCGTATTGGTAACGGCGTCGAGCCCAAGGCTCAGCTTGCCCGAGAACTCGTAGTTCATCCCACCTCCAGAGATCGAGTCCTCCGACCGGTGCTTGGCCTCCTTGTTGCCCCCCTGGCCAGCCTCGGTTTGGTTGCGTGCCAACGCTTTGTCGTTGGAGCTGAGCAGGTCGCGAAAGGCGTCTTTGATGGCATCGACAATCCCTTGGGCCCTGGAGTACTCGACCTTGACCGTCTTGGTGTAGCGCAAGTTCTGCTTGTCTTGCTTTTCGGGTTGGTCCCAAAGATCGATCAGTCTCTGAATGGTTTTCAGCTGCGCATCGCTGGCACCGCTGACCAGGAGCGTGTTGGAGTCGGAATCGGACATGAATTTCAACTTGCGTTTCTTACCTAGTTGGGGTCCCTCGTCCTGCTTGGGAGCATCGATGTCAAAGAGCCAGCGAAAGACGACGTCGCTATCTCGTTTACCGGAATCCTCTTTGAAGTAATCCTCGAGGTTCATCTTGATCCAATAAGGCCGTGCGTGGCGGATGTGAAACACGTCGTATTCCCTCTCTGGAGGAGCATTGCTCAGCATCCACTCTTCGAGTTGATCGAGAGCTTGGGTGTCGGAGGATTCCAGGACAAGATTCCCTTGTTCGTCGAATCGAATCTTGATCGTTTTCTCCGAATTCTTGCGCGCGGTCGAGGGTTCTTGGACCGATTGGGTGGCGACCAGGATGCCACCTTCGGAGGAGTCGATTTGGATGGCTTTGGCGGGATTTTGACCGATGGTGTTGGATTCAGAGGCCCGCCCAGGAGGATTGGTCGGAGATGCTGGATTTGGGCGAGTCGGTACCGGGGGTGCTGGGGTTGGCTCGACTTGGAATTCAGACTCCGCTGGGATTTCGAGCTCGATTCCCTTTTGGTTCCAGGTCCGCTGGAGCTTTTCTAGATACTCTCGCATTTGTGGGCTGCGGTTGCCTTCGATCACCCGCAGGGTTTGGTTGTTTCGGGACTCGGCTGGAGTTTCACCGAGCTTGAGCAGGAGCTTGCGGATCTCTTCGGATTCGAATTCATTAGCCCAGAGGATCAGTTGATTGCTATTGGCGTTGACACCGACGCGAAGCGCATCTTTATTTCGATCATCTCGGTTCCTCTGCGAGTACGGGTCGTAGTAGTATGCTCGCCGCGAGGCGTCATCCTTCTTGTCTTGGTCGATCCCCATGAGCAATCGAATTGTGCCGGCGACCTCTTCTGCCTTGAGGCGGCGCAGGGTGATGACCTCGACCTGTCGGGCGGAGCCATCGATTTTCTTGAGTGTTTCTTGGATTGTAAGATGGTCGGCCAGAGATGCATAAGCGATCATCGATTTGTTCTTGTCATCGGCCTCGAGCTTCGTGGTTGGTTCTAGTACATTCAGTGCCATGAGCGAGCTGACGAACTGCTTCGGATCGATGCTTGTCAGTCGATAGACCTTCATTCGGGTCGTGAGAGCTTGGTATTCCTCGTTGGGGCTAGCGACATCGACGCGTGTGATGAATGCAGAGATGATGGCCATTTTGTCCGGGGGGGCATTGACGATGATGCTGTTGCGCCGAGCATTGGCGATCAAGTAGACCTCGGCGCGCTGGGTCGGGGGCTTGGGTGCAACTTGCTTGCCTTGCTGAGCGGCCATCTGCTGCTGGATCATCATCTGCCGTTGGGCTTCGATTTCCTCGGGACTCATTCGCCCGGGTTGCTGACCAGTGCCCTTGGCTGGTTCGAGTTTTAGGAACTGGGTGAGTTGATCGGCAACCTCCGACGCGCGGACATGCTGAAGTTCAAATTCGCGGGCTAGGTTGTTCAGCACCGCATCGGACTGCTCTTGGCTCAGGATGCGATGGATCTCGGCGAGGTTCGAGGCGGTGTCCATGGCATCGAGTCGATTGGTTTTGCTCAGGGCCAACAGGTTCCCATTAGGACTGATCAACTGCTTGATCTCTTCGATCAAGTCTTTGGCGATCAAGGTATCGAGTTTGAAAGTCGTGCGGACGAAACGATTCGCAGGAAGCGAGTCGAGCTCTCGGGGATCGACCCTGGGGACCAGCGATGCGTTGATTTCCTTGGTCTTCACGACTTGTAAGACACCCGGGAATTCGAGGATGGTAAAGCCGCGAGCTAGCAGATGCCGGTTCACGACATCTCGGGTCTCGACCAGGGACATCTTTCCCGGGGTCGCGATGCTCAGCAGATCCGCTGGTAGCTCTTGCCAATCGAGGGCCAATCCTGAGGCATCGGCGATCCATTGCAGGACATCAGGCCAGGCTTGATCGCGAAACTGGAACTGCATCATCCCTTGCTCATCGGGCTTGATTTCAAATGCACGGGGATTCGGAGCCCCCTTCGGTTCGCTTGTCCGTTTGATCGTCGGCGGCTCCTTAGTAGCCGCATTGGGGGCACCTTTGGCACTAGACCCCTTGGACTGCGCTCCGTTTGGATCACCCGGAGCGCTAGGTGCGCCGGGCTGTACAGGCTGCTGTCCAGGATCGGCGTTGGGATCTTGGGCAATTGCCGAACTGGCCAGACAACTACAGATCAGACAACTACAGATCCCAAGTCCCAAACAGAGGCGAGCCACCAAGCGCCAGCCGAGTGCGAGCGGACCGATGGAAGAGGTCACCGAGGGGATCCTGAGTTCTTTCTGACAAGCGTGGAGCATTGCTTTAGACTCCCTTGAACGTCGAGGGCATGCGCGGTTGCATCGGAGGCAGGATCGATGTGTCGTGAAGGATCCACCAGGCGAGGATCGCCAGCAGGATCAGCAGGAAGATTGTCTGGACGATCAGGCCCTGAACGGGTTTCGAATCGTTATCCCCGAGACGATCTTCGAGTTCAGCTCCAAAGGCATCAGAAGCTCCGGGAGGGACGCTCATCGCGGGGCTTCGTGTTAGCGGATGGTTCCCGGTCTTGGACGGGGAGCTTGATTGATCGTTGCCGGGCCGCTCGCCAACGACACGATCCTTCGGGTCGTGCAGCGCGTGGAGTCGCCCGAGAAACGCTTGAGTGGGTTGGTTCGAGGGGTTCTTGCTGGTCCCTAAAAGTTCGCGAGCTAGGATCGAGTGGACCGACGCAAGTTCGGCGAGTATCGCATTGCTGGCGATGCATTTTCGCTCCATCGCAAAGACTCGATCCAGGGCCATAGTCCCATCGAGAAACTCCGAGACCTCGTTCGGCGGGCAGGTCTGCTCGAGTTCGGCGAGCTCGTTTGCAAGAGGTTTCGGTTGTGCCAGTGCCCGATCGATGCGGTTGGCCAGATCTTGAGCGGTTTGGCTATTGCGTAGTTTCTGTCCGAGTTCCTCCTGGGCCTTTGGTGGTAGGACCCCATCTCGGTAGGATAACAACGTTCTGAGTGTCAATCGCATGCTTGGGCCCCGACGCAGGATCTATTCGGTGTCCCAGCTGACCGGTGGTAAGCGTTTCCGGGACAGCCCTCTATCCTATTTAATCCTGCCGGGTTGGACGAGTTAAACCGATCGGTTTTTGGTTAAAAATCGCTTAGTTTGATGTCCGAGTGTCCTTCCAAAGCGAAATAGGACTTAGCCTCGGCGGCGATAAAGAACGAACCGGTGATCACGTGCACGGCACCTTGGGATAAAGCTCCGCAGGCCATCGGTCGGCGACTCATGGCTAGCGCCGTTTGAAGGTCGTTTGCTGCGAGGATTTCGCATCGATTTTTTTGGCACTCGGCAGCGATCTGAACCAGCCTTTCGACTGGAGTAAATCGCGGGTTGGATCGATATTGGGTGAGGATGATTCGGTCGACGAACTTGCAGAGCCGCTCGAGCATTTCGAGGGCCTTTTTGTCCTTCGAGCAGGCAAAGATGACCGATTTGGGAGTTTCCGGAAAATAGCTTTCCAACGCCTCGACAAGCGCGTCGATCGAAGCTTCGTTGTGGGCCGTATCGAGGATCCAGTGGGGCGATTGGGACAGAATCTCGAGTCTCGCAGGGACTTGGGTGCTGGCCAACGAATCGGTCAATGCAGCGTCGCTTAAAGTCCAACCCAAGTCCCGGAGTTTATCCCAAGCGGCGATGGCGATCGCGGCATTGTCGGCTTGGTGTTTGCCGAGCATGCGAAGGGTGTAGGTCCTGTTGCGTTGCGATTTCTTGGCATCGGATGTTTCGGGGATCTCTGAGTGGTTTGTGTCGCGGTCTGTGTACTGGACTGTTGACCAGAGCAGTCGAGGGTTTGGAGTCCACCGTACGTCAAAGTCTCGACCTAGTTGCTTGAGCGGTGAACCTTGATCGATCGCTTTTTGCTGAATCACTGCATAAGCCTCTTGGGTTCTTGCTCCGCAAATCACATCGATCGATGGTTTGATGATGCCTGCTTTCTCGCTGGCGATTT
>JBJTAQ010000776.1:0-2881 GCA_046090945.1 Pirellula sp. | reverse complement strand
CCTTGGCCTGAACACTCGTCTGGAGTCGCTTAATCGCGGTTTTGATGCTGGATTTGGCGGCCCGATTGCGGCTCCGTCGCACGAGCGACTGACGCAGACGCTTCTTGGCACTCTGAATATTCGGCACGTTGAAAACTCCTGGCTAGAACCCTCTCGCGGAGGGACATTCATCGAGGTAAACCGCTTTGGAGGGCTAATCTGCTCCACCAAAGCCCCAAATGATTGCTGGATTCGCCGGTTTTGTCCAGTCCTTTTTGTGGAAAAACCTGCCTCGTATCCCTCGTCTTCACCCAAAATTCCAGCGAACTTGAATTCCAGCGAACCTTTGCAACCCCGGCGCTAGCCCTCTGAGGTGGACGATTCTGAGCCGTCGGCGGGTTCCAAAAACTACGGCATTTCCGATTGCCCCTACCGATTTTGAGGAATCTTGGTCAAACCTTAGGGCTCGACGGTTTTTTTAAGGTGAAATCCGGTCCAACAACTCGAAAAACTTCTGGAGTTTTTCTTCGGCTTGTCGCATATAGTTAGTTAAAATCTTAACGACTGCGTCGACTTGCGCGACGCCTTGGATCGGTTCATTATTACCTGCTGTGAAATAGGTTTGGGAATGGCCAACTACGTATCCCTTGAAGAAGCTGCCAAAATCCTTGGAGTCTCCACCGATGACTTGGTGGTGATGCGTTCCAAGGGAGAGATTTTCGGGTATCGCGACGGTGCGAGCTGGAAGTTCAAGCAAGAGGAGATCGATCGCGTGCTCGATGAGCGCGGAGAGATCGGTGGGGAAGAGGAGATCTCGTTAGGCTCCGATGTCTCGCTTGGGTCTGACCTCAGACTCGCAGCCGATGATGCCGAGCCGAGCGATGTGGCATTGATTCCCGACCCCCGTAGCGATAGCGGAGTCAAGCTCGTCAATCGTTCGGCAGCCGACAAGGGGAAATCGAAATCCATCGATGCTGGATCATCCGACATGAAGCTTGAAGGTGAAGGGAGCGACCTCGAACTAGGCAGCGACCTGAAGCTCGAAGAGCCCTCCGGATCCAGCGGCCTGGATTTGATGAGCAAGGGTAAATCGCCAGGATCGAACGTCCTTGGATCGGACTTGGGCGTCGGCGCTGGATCAAAAGCTTCAAAAGGCCTAGGCAGCGACCTGGAACTAACCGGTGATGACGAAGACGACTTGGTCCTCGGATCGGATTCCGCGATCGGTATCGGAAGTGAAAGCGGTATTAACTTGATGAGTCCCTCGGACAGCGGGTTGTCTCTCGAGGATGAACCGCTGGATCTTGCCGGCACCGGCATCTCGGGCTTGGACCTCGGTGCTGAGCTCGCCGCAGACCCGGCATCAAATTCCAAGATCAGTTCGTCGAGCAATCCCAGCGGAATCGGTGCTGGACTGGTCGACCAGAACGAAGAATTCCAACTGACACCTTCGAGTGTTGAAGCCGATGATGACAGTGGCTCCCAAGTCATCGAACTTGAAGACTCCGAAAGCTTCGGTGACGGCATTGGACTATCCGAAGGAGCGGGCTTTGATGGTGCCGTTCAAGAAGCCGGTTTGGATGGTGGATTTGGTGCCGACGAACTCGGAGCCGTTGCAGGGGCAGGTGCAGGTGCGGCTCTCGCGATGAAGTCGGCCGAAGTCCCCTACTCGGGATTATGGGTCGGCATGCTCGCAATGGTCCTAGTACTTATGGGACTGTGCGGTATTCTCACAACCGACATCCTTCGCAACCTTTGGGCTTGGGATGGCCAGACCGACTACTACACAGGACTGACCACAGCGCTCGTCAAAGCCTTTGGTGGAAACTAGATCGCAAGCCAAGATCGATCGATTAAAACATCGCACGGCGGCGAGGCGTCAAAGCGAAATCCCCGCCGAGGTCGTCGATGCACTGTCTCGCGGTTGGATCGAATCGAAGAATCTCGTAGAGTGGCTCTCTGTCGATCGGCTCCGTCTTTTAAAAGCCCTCTCGATAGAACTGTCGATCGAACTCAACGAGCCCCTCTTGCAACTTCTCAAGCGGAGGCCTTCGATCTCTTCGCTGCAATTATCGAAAGAGATTTCAAAACAGTTGGCACTGATCCTGGGGCCAACCGATACCCGAATGAAGTCGTTTGAGACTCACCCCAGCGACGTGGTGCGAGAATGGGGCGCACTGATCGTTGGCCACTGGAGCTCCATGCCATTTTCCCGACGACTCGCCTGGATCAAGCCCTTTGCAGACGATTCCAATCCCGGCACCCGCGAAATCGCTTGGATGGCCCTCCGAGCCCATGTGGCACTCAACCTGCCTGAGTCGATCGCCAAACTCGAACCATGGACGGGCAGTCGCAACGAACGTCTGCGACGTTACGCTAGCGAAATCACTCGACCATGCGGCGTATGGTGCTCGCACATCGAGTTGCTGAAAAAAGAGCCTGAACTGGCACTCGATCTGCTCGAACCCCTAAAGTCTGATGAGTCCCTGTATGTTCGAAACTCGGTCGCCAACTGGCTCAACGATGCGAGCAAGTCGCGACCCGAATGGGTGCTCGAGCTCACCGAACGATGGCGCAAGGAGTCCGAAACTCCGCAGACCAAGTACATCGTCAAAAGGGCGCTCAGGACGCTCGCTAAAAAACAGAGTTAATAGCCAGACTCGCGCAGGTACTTTTCAAATACCGGTTCGTCGATGTTGCGGCCGCTGAGCACGACAACGATATCACCCGGTTCCTCATCGGCTTGGACACCGATCGGGAATTTACCCTCAAGCAACGCTGCTGTGGTGATCGCACCGGAGGGTTCGGTTCTGAGTCCATGAGCTTTATAAAGCCAAGCTATCGCGCGTTTGGTTTGCTCATCACTGCAGACAACCGAATCGCTCACTAGTCGCTGCAAGAT
>JBJTAQ010000775.1:0-1785 GCA_046090945.1 Pirellula sp. | reverse complement strand
CGAAAGGCCTCCTTCCTGGTTGGCTTGCAGTCGCCAAGAGATTCGGCGGATCAGATACCGCTTGTTTCTGCTTCGGCATTCTTCTTCGATGACCGATTCGTATTTCTTCACGAGCTGGCCGATGGTCATTGTCTCTAGGCTCTGGATTTGAGCCGCAAGTGCACTATTCATCCAATCTCTCTCCTGGGTTAGGGAAGTATCGAAACCGCTTTGTCGCCGACGCGTTAGCGCCGTTGGTGTTGAGACACAGAGAGGGGTTTTTCGGGACTTAAATCAAGGCATGTGCGAGGGGGATTTCCATCGGAAGTCGAAGAGATCTTGGATTGCTTTAGGTATCGCTTCAGACCCTGGGCAAGGATCCTCACCAGCTGCAGATGCCTAGCCGTCGCCTCCGAAGTCTCACCTTGAGTGTCCATGTGCAAAGAGAGTCCGATTCCATAGGTCCCAAAACGCGAAAAAGCCCCGCCCTGGGGTTATCTATGCGATCAGGACCGATCGTTGCACGTGCGGGGCTGGGAATCTGCAAGCCCGATCGCCCAAGAGGCCCAAAGGAAGGATCGGGACCGTTAAGCGATTTTAAAGAGACGCACCATTCCCTTAGACGGTTCTATTGGCTTTTTCGGCTGGCTTTCGGGGGCCAAATATTCCCGACTAATTTTCCGGTTTGGGCCAAGTGCTACACGGTCTGTAGCAATGCGACACCAGGTGTAGCGCCCCATGCCCGTCGCCAGGACATAACCCGACGGTCGGGGCCGGTGGTCGCACTTTTTCACCGCAACTTTGTCGTTGCGGTGTGCGATTGAGTCAGCCCCGTGGCCAAGGTGAACTGCCTGCGACCAAGGCAAGAAATGTCACAGTTCGAAAGCAAGTCGGAGATCCTCTCCGATTACGCGCAAACGCTCATCCGAGTCAAGGCGCGGCAAATGGTACGCCGTCCGGAATTCTCAGACACCGATGCCGAGGACTTGCAACAGGAGCTTTCGGTCCGCATCTTATCGCAAATCCATCGATACGACCATTCACGTGGGTCTATCAATACTTTTATTGCGAGAGTTGCCGACTCACAGGTCGCGATGATCATCCGTGAGCGAAAGGGCAAAAAGCGACTCGGTGAAGGTGATCTCAAGATCGAATCGCTTGAGAAAAGAGTTCTCGACAAAGAGGGCAAGCCAGCTCTGCTTGGGGCCACGCTGACCGAAGAGGATGGGAGGCGTCTTGGCCAAACCGAAGAGATTGACTCTTGGGATCTGGTCGAACTCAAGGCCCAGCTCAGCGAGGTCTTGCGCAAACTCCCATCCGAACTTCGAACGATCTGCGGACTGCTGATGACCCTAAATCACGGTCAGGCCCGAGAGCGTTTGGGGATGTCTCGTCGAAAATATGATGAGGCTATCGCAATGATTCGCCAGCAATTTGCTTCCTCGGGACTATCTCAAAGGCACCAGTAGCGCGCACCTGCCGACACGTCCAGCATAAGTAACCTTCGGGATAAGCGACAGTGCAACATCTACGGAGGCGATTATGTTCGACGGTGTATTTCGATTTTCTTTTCGCGAGCATGTGCCAATCGAAGATGCAGAGATGACTTTGCATCTGGCCATGCTCGCTGCCGAGGGACTCTTCGGCCAACCACGATTGGCGATGGAGTTTCGATACGAGCTCCACGGCTTTGAATCTTTTATTGACATCAATGGCGACACCGAAGTCTCGGTAGCCGTTGCTCGAATCTTCGCTGGTCTTCTCTTGCGAGAGCTCGGCGAATCCTCTTTCCGAATCATAAACATC
>JBJTAQ010000774.1:0-4219 GCA_046090945.1 Pirellula sp. | reverse complement strand
CACACAGCGGCGCTTGCCGGTGTGTGGATCACTGCATCAACTTTAGTTAATGCATCGCGAAGTGTCTTCGGGTCAGTGACCGAGCCTTGGATGCATTCGACTCCCGCGCTGGCGAGACTGGGATACTTGTTCCTGGCCAATCCTCGGACTGTGTATCCATTTCGGATCAGTTGATGGCAGATCGCTGCACCGAGAAATCCGCCGTAGCCTGTGACGAGAACGCGCGTAGTCAAAATGGGATGCCGATGGGTTGATCGAGGTAGCTAGAATGGTCCATGGAACCATGATAGCTAGAATTGCAGAATCGACCTAGCACGAGGGGGCACCTCGACGTGGTATCCACCCTCGAATCCATTAACAATTGACTGGCTCAATATCGGATCGCTTAGAGACCAAAGACCGAGCGGAGCCAGTTCAGGCCGTATTTGTCCCAGCGTTTGCCTGAGTCGGATTCGTGGGTTGCATCACCGCGTACGGTACGAATGACTTCGCGTCGTTCTTCGAGCCAAGCTCTGGAATCGTTTTTGGAGTCAACGGCCAAAGCTTGGCCAGCCGACTCCTCGATTGCCCGATCGATTAGGGGTTCAAGCAACGGGTCTTGGGAAGCCCCCGGGGCTTGATCGATCGATCGTAATAGGGTGCCTGGTTCAGGGAACGCGTACTGACGGTCTTCGCGGCCGAGCGGACGGGTCAGTTGGATCCGTTCGTATTGGCTACTTCGACGACGAGGGTCAAGCAGACGGTAGGTTGCAAGCGCGATCTCATGACGCGAGCGAGCGATCACTTCGGGGGTGTTGAACGGCTCGCGATCCAAGACCATGTTTGCCATCTTCTTGGCTGCATCGAGGATATTTTCCTCGTGGCATTCGGAAGCTTTGAGTCCCAGGAACTTGCAATAAACCCGGTTGGACTTGCTCAACGAAGTTTTCGCAGCAAGCCGACGCAGGGCATCGGAATTCGGCTCGTTGTGAAAAGTTTCAAACATGGTAGGAAATGGGCGGGGGGCGAAGGTGAATAAAAGGGAATGACAGGGCGAGGTATCGGCAGGATGATAGTCGCATCCGCAGTGGAGGCTAGATCATTCTTGGAAACAATAAGACGTGGCCAACCCCCCTTTGGTTCGGAGGATTCTCCAGTGCGGGAAACAGCACCTATGAGATGAGACTTGGGTGGTCTAAGTTCCCCCTAGAGTAACCGGGCGTTAGTTGGAATTTTTCACAACCTACCAAGGATTTTTCCGTCCCTAGAAATGCTGTCAAATCTTGATGAACCTTGCATTTTGGCCACCTATCCCGATGGACATTTAGTCCGAGTCTGGTACTTGGCTCGCCGCTGCGGCGGTTATTGCTTGGTTAGGGTTTCGTCGAGGTTCAGCAGCACCCTGGCGGCGAGGGTCCAAGCGGCCGCGTCCTGTGGATTGGTTCCTTCGGGCAACTCTTTGAGCTTGCCTGGGTCCCCGGTGATGATTTCACGGGGGTTAAGCCAGCCCTCGGCGAGCCGTTTGCGTTGCTGTTCAAGGAAAGAAAGCAACTGAGCTTTTTCCGCATCGGTTGCGCTGCGGGACATGGCCAATTGATAAGCTCGTTCGATGCGTTGGGGGTCGGAGTTTGGGGATTCTCGGAGAATTCGGAGTGCGAAACCTCCAGCGGCCTCGACAAATACGGGTTCGTTGAGGCTCGTAAGCGCGGCAAGTGGAGTGTTGGATCGGATGCGCCGAGCGCAGGCAGCATCTCCGTTGGGTGCGTCGAAGCTGCTGAGTACTGGATCGGGCATCGATCGTTTGCGGAACATGTAGATGGCCCGTCGGTATCGATCGGGACCTTCGGCAGCTTTCCAGTATCCAGGATAGACGTAGTTGTAATCGAGAACATTTTGGGGGACCGGTGGAATGACGCTAGGCCCACCGAGCTTGTGATGCATCAAACCTGAGATGCTCAGCACGACGTCTCGGACAGTTTCCGCATCGCATCTGAATCTTGGACCGCGCGTGAGCCAACGGTTTTTGGGATCGACTTCGAGCATCATCTTGGTCGCATGCGAACTGCGCTGGTAGGTGTCGCTCAGAACTATGGTCTGGACGAGTTTCTTGAGGCTCCAATTCGAATCCATGAACTCAACCGCAAGCGTATCGAGGATGCCTTGATACTCCGGCACCGGTGCTCGGGTGCCGAAGTCTTCGGAGGTCTCGACGAGCCCTTGGCCGAAGATCTCTTGCCAGACTCGATTGACAGCGACGCGTGCCGTCAATGGGTTTTGGCGATCGACCAGCCAGCGTGCCAATCGCAGACGCGCCGGTTGTGTTGTTTCAACAGGAGGATGAAAGCTGGCAAGGAACTTAGGTTCTGTGGGTCGATCGGGTTGGTCCCAGTTACCTCGCTGCAGTGCGTAGGTTGTTCTAGATTTGCGTGCATCTCGTTCGGACATATGCAGCACACTAGTTTTGGCGTTTGGGAACCGTTTCCATTGGTCCTCGATGGCTGTATGTTGTTCCTTGGCATCCTCCCGAGTTGCCATCCACGCTTGCACTATCTTTTCAGATGGTTCTGCGGATTCGATCATCTCTAAGATTGCATCGTGGTCGACCGCCGGGGCGTTCGGAGAGGGGGTATCGGTAACGCTGATGCGGCAGCAACCGACCATATCGCCTTGTCTCCAAACGATCTTGAGTTTGTGATCTTGGAGGTTCTCGAGGGGCTTTTCAAGTTGCAAGACAGCGACGCTCGATTGGTTGCGTCGACCGAGTCCACGATCGGATTTCCAGATAGTTTCATCCTTGCCATCGATCAGATTTGCGACGGGACCAGAGGAGTTCTTTCCATCGGCGGACTTCTCCTCGGGATTGCTATAATCCGCGTTTGCTGCTGCGAATTTTTGTTTTTCCCACTCGGTGCTTCCAGGTTTTTGGACCAGTAGTTCGATCTCGCGGAGATCCCACATTCCGATCGAGTTTCTACCGGGTCCCCGGAAGGGAAGCTCCCCGTGTGTGAGGACTTCGAATTGAATCCCTGTGATGGTCGGCAAGGTTGCCGGGGCGATCATGAAGACATCGTTGCTGGTGTGTCCAACCATCAAGATCGAATCGTCGGATTCCTGGACGGGGTGGTTGAGTCCACTGATGGTTTCAAGGAGTTCGGCGCGAAGGGGTTGCCATTTGGGCCTTGAGGATAGGAGTTGATCCTTCCAGGCTTGCAAGTTGGTCTGCCAGTCGGTGTGGGTGTCTTTGTATTGCTGCATCGCCGTCGAGATCCCAGTTCGGACTTCTTTGATCGTTGCAAGCTGTTCTGGGGTGTAGACCCAAGATCGTGATTCAAAGGTGTTATTGAGGAAGGCGAACATTCCATAGTACTCGTCCTGAGTGATCGGATCGAACTTGTGGGTGTGGCACTGAGCGCATTGCAGGGACATTCCCAAGATGCCTTTTCCGATGCAGTCCATACGATCGAACATTTCGACCATCCGAAATTGCTCGGGGACGATCGCTCCCTCTTCGTTGATCATGCTATTGCGGAGAAAACCGGTGGCGATGATTTGTTCTTGAGTTGCATTCGGGAGTAGATCACCGGCAAGTTGCTCGATGATGAACTGATCGTAGGGCATATCAGCGCGGATAGCATCTAGGACCCAATCGCGCCAGGCCCACTGATCTCGCTGCAGATCCTTTTCGTAGCCGTTGGTGTCCGAGTAGCGAGCCACATCAAGCCATGGCCTTGCCCATTTCTCTGCAAAGCGATCATCGGCCAAGAGTTTTTCAACGGTCGCAGCCAGCCCTTCCTTCTGAAACTCGGATACTTGTTCTGGTGTTGGAGGAATGCCTATCAAATCCAGATAGACACGGCGAGACAACTCCCAGGGCTTGGCCTCCGAGGTGCTCGGCCAGCCTTTCTTGTGGAGTGTATCGATGACTAGCCAATCGATGGCATGGCTGACTTTGCGACCATGGATCGGTTTGTTGATATCTGCCTCGATACGAACTGGGGGTACAAACGCCCAGTGCTTATCGTACTGAGCGCCTTGGTCGATCCACTTCTGGAGCAGTTCGATCTGCTCGGGGCTCAGCGGTTTTTGAAGGCTCGCAGGAGGCATCAACTCCTCGGCATCTTTTGATAAGATCCTGCGAACCATTTCGCTCTCGGAGGATTTCCCGGGCACAATCGCTGCTTTGGAAGATTCGCCGCCGGCGATGGCCGACTCGCGAATATCCAGTCTCAAGCCACCCTGG
>JBJTAQ010000773.1:0-5697 GCA_046090945.1 Pirellula sp. | reverse complement strand
CTATGGGCTTGGATCTGGGAATGCCAATCTACCTGAGTTTGTGGCGTTGTGTCCTGGTCGACCCGTTCGGTTTGCCGAGTTGTGGTCGAATGGTTTCCTACCGGCTAGGCACCAAGGGGTGTACGTCAACCACACGAACCTAGATCCCAAGCAGATGATCCCGTTTTTGCAGAACGGTAAATGGTCAGCGGACAAACAGTCCCAGCAATTGGAGTTGCTCCGAGAGCTCAATCAGCAGAGTGAGGAGCAATCGGGAGTGGATCCACAGCTCGATTCGCGCATCCATGCCATGGAGACTGCGTTTCGGATGCAGATCGAGGCCGCAGATGCGTTCGATATCCAGAGAGAGTCCGAGGCGACTCGGGAGGCGTATGGGAAATCCCATTTCTCTAACGGCTGTTTGCTGGCTCGGCGGTTGGTTGAGCGCGGCGTTCGTACGGTTCAAGTCTATTACGGAAACGGTCAGCCTTGGGATACGCACGCCAACCACAACAATTCTACCCGCACTTTGTGCGAGGACATCGACCGTCCGATTGCGGCGTTATTGAAGGATCTCAAGCAGCGGGGCATGCTCGACGATACTCTGGTTCTATGGGGTGGTGAATTTGGTCGGACGCCAACGACGGAGAATTCCGACGGGCGCGACCATAATCCTTGGGGTTTCACTGTTTGGATGGCCGGGGGAGGCGTGCGAGGCGGGATGGCTTATGGTGCCACCGACGATTTTGGATTTCGCGCGATGCATGACAAAGTTCACATCCACGATCTGCACGCGACGATCCTGCATCTGATGGGGTTGGATCACACCAGGCTCACTTATCGTCATGGCGGTCGAGATTATCGATTGACGGACATCGCTGGCAACGTGGTTAAACCGATTCTGCAATGAGTCGTCAGGACGACAGCCAACTCGATCGAGGGCTGGGGCTCGTTCAAGCCACGGGTTTGAACATTGCCAATATGGTTGGGATTGGTCCATTCATAACGATACCTGCGTTCATCGCAGCCATGGGGGGGCCGCAAGCGATGATCGCTTGGGTGTTGGCGGCCGTATTGGTCCTGTGCGACGGATTGGTTTGGAGCGAGTTAGGAGCGGCTATTCCTGGGAGCGGAGGAACGTATCATTTCCTTAAGCGTATCTACGGCGTGTATCCTTGGGGGCGAATCCTTCCGTTTTTGTTCATCTGGCAATTCATGGTCAGCGGTGCGATGGAGATGGCTTCGGGGTATATCGGTGCATTGAGTTATCTCGAGTATGCCGTACCGAGTTTATCGGATCGACTCAGCGGGGTTCCGGGGGGAACACGTTGGATTGCCGTTTTAGCGGTGGTGACAATCACGCTGCTGCTGTGTCGACGGATTCAGAGCATCGGTTGGATTGCGGTTCTGATGACGGCCGGGACATTGATCACCGTGGCATTGGTGATTGCAAGTGGTTGGTGGCACATGGATTGGTCCAAGATTTCATTTCCCAAGGGTGCATTCCGATTGGATACAACGTTCGCGTCGGGGCTCGGTGCAGCGATGCTGATAGCGATTTACGACTATTTGGGGTATTACAATGTCTGCCATCTTGGGGATGAGGTTCGAGAGCCAGCCAAGACGATCCCGTGGGCGGTGATGGGTTCGGTGATTATCATCGCGATGATCTACCTGACGATGAACATCTGTATCATTGGAGTTGTACCATGGGAACAAGCCATGGAGTCGAAGAACATCGCAGCGGATTTCATGGAAACACTCTACGGTCGGCCTTGGGCTGTCGCCTTCACTTGGTTGATCCTTTGGACTGCGCTGGCCTGTATGTTTTCAATCACCTTGGGATATTCGAGGATTCCCTATGCGGCTGCTCGTCAAGGGGATTTCTATCGAGTATTTGGAACGCTGCACGGGACGGGCAAGTATCCTTGGGTTTCGCTTTTGGCATTGTGTGGGTTAACGTCGGCTTTCTGCTTCCTGAACCTAACGACTGTTATCAGTGCTGCGGTTTGCGTCCGGATCGTAGTGCAGTTTTTGGGTCAGATTGCTGCATTGCATTTGGTACGCAAGACGCGTCCGGACATTGAGTTGCCCTTTCGCATGTGGTGTTATCCTGTGCCGAGTCTGATCGCAGCCGCTGGCTGGATTTTTGTCTTGGTCACCGGCGATGTGAATGCATTACTATTGAGCTTTGGCGTCGTCTCCTCCGGGGTTTTTGTTTATCTGTTTCGTGGATTGGCGGATTCCGCCAAAGGCAAATCCTAAAAAAGCTCGATCCCATCGCACGTTTTTCTGAGCGATAGTAGGTCATCTAGTTCTGGCCTTTGGCGATTGAAATCACGAAATGGAGTGCCTTGAATGTTCCAGCAGAGTCCTACTTTGCGCATAGAGCTCGATACTCAGGGATGCGAACTCTCGGCAGGTGAAATTTCCGACATGGAAGAGGACCTTCACACACTTCGCCGACAGATCGAACATTTTCCTAGTTCGCTGTTGCAGATCGCGATCCTGCGGCATCAACGCGACAGGAGCTTTCATGTCAAAACGAGTCTTTCGCTTTGTCGAACGACGCTATTCACGGGAGACCGAGATGTTGCGGTTCACGCAGCATTCGAGCGATGCATCCACAAGTTGATTCGGAAGGTCGAAGCCCACAAGGCTCGAGCGGCAGGAAGGCTCGATTGGGGTAAAACCAATTCAGGCAATAACCTAGCGATGAACCCTTCGGATGAGTTCAATCTGTTGGACCTGCAATGCGCCGTTGCGCAGGACGATTACGTCGCATTCCGTAAAGCGGTGGACGTTTTTGAAGGCAGTCTATCGAAACGGATAGGCAGGTGGGTGAATCGGTATCCCCAACTCGAGGTCAGGCTCGGACTCTCGATCACGATCTCGGATCTGGTCGAAGAGGTTTTCCTGCTGGCTTACGAGCGTTTTCATCAGCGTCCTCATGACGTACCTCCCGGGACATGGATTGAGGGGCTGATTGACCCCGCCGTACAGACATTATTGCAATCGCCCGATGAAGAGTATGCGAACATCAGTTTTTCACGCGCTATTTTGGAGAGAACACAATGAGTTTGGAAATTGAGTCCGAAACAACCCATACCGAGGTTGGAAGCAATCGCCTGCCTGGAATCCTAACGATTCCCAACGGGGCCAGGGGGATTGTTGTATTTGCGCATGGCAGTGGTAGCAGTCGGCTGAGTCCTCGCAACCAACATGTTGCCCAGGTGCTTCAAGAGGCCGGGCTTGCAACGCTTCTTTTTGATCTTCTTGACGAAGTTGAAGCAGAGGATCGGAGGAACGTCTTCGAGATTCCACTCTTGGCGGAACGTTTGGTCCAAGCGGCCGAGTGGGTTCTGGAAAATGAGGAGACCCAGCATCTGCGATTAGGTTTTTTCGGAGCAAGCACGGGAGTCGCAGCAGCTTTGGTTGCCGAGACGAGAATGAAGGGGAAGATAGGTGCAATCGTTTCGCGAGGTGGTCGGCCGGATATGGCCGAAGCTTATCTGGCACTCGTCGCAGCCCCGACACTTCTGATCGTAGGTGGTCGAGACGAAGCGGTCATTCAGATGAATCAGCGGGCTTTCGACATGCTTCACTGCGAAAAGCAGCTAAGGATCGTTGACGGGGCAACCCACTTGTTCCCCGAACCCGGAGCGCTTGAGCAGGTTGCTAAGTTAGCGAGCCTTTGGTTCGGTCAGTACCTTAAGTAATCGCTTGTTGAAACAGGAGCTGCTTTGTGAGAAACCATGGATTTGTTTCTTTCCGAGATCGTCAAGATGCCGGGAAACAGTTGGCCCAAAAGCTGCTTGGGTATGATTTCCACAGCCCGGTAATCTTAGCGATTCCGCGAGGGGGAGTCGTTATAGGAGGGGTGTTAGCAGAGATACTCGGAGCGGAACTCGATGTTGTTATCGCGAGGAAACTTCGGGTTCCTCAACAACCTGAACTTGCGTTTGGTGGGCTAGCCGAGGATGGGTCCTATGTGCTTGATCATCATCTCGTGAATACCTTGGGATTAACTCAGGACCAGGTACAACACGAAAGGGATTATCAAAAGAGCCAGATACAACAGCGGGTGGAGAGATTTCGAAGGGTAAGGCCGCTAGTCGAAATCAAGGACCGATCCGCCATCATCACTGATGATGGAATCGCAACGGGAGCGACGATTCAGGCTGCTATCCGGACGGTGCGTGAGAGAGGTCCGAGTGAGTTGATCGTTGCCGTGCCGATTGCACCACCTGGGCAGATTCGGATCCTGGAGAAAAGTTGCGATAAGATTGTCTGTTTGTACACGCCTGAGGGGTTTGCATCTGTCGGGCAGTATTATCAAAACTTCGAGCCCATCACGGACCAAGAGGTGGAGATGGTTCTGAAGGCAGCGTACGAACGGGTCGGAAGCCACCAAAGGTGAGGTTTGGCCGACTTCCAGGTTGAAGACTGCTTCTGGCAGCAGATCGCAGGCTGATCGAAGGGAAGAAGAAGGAACCGCCGCGAAGAATACGCCTCTCGGCGTCATTGATCAAGTCTGATTTAGGTCGATCTGCGAGCCCACTCTCTCCGCTTACCCCGTACTCTTGAAGTGGGTCATAGCACCACTCATAAACATTTCCAAACATATCGAACAAGCCGAAATCGTTGGGCTTAAGCTTGGCTACCGGGTGGGCGTGATTACGTCCATTCGACTGATACCAGGCATAGTTTGACAAAAGCGAGTCGTTTTGTCCGTAGTAACGGCTTGTGATGGTTCCAGCACGGCATGCATATTCCCATTCGACCTCCGTAGGCAAGCGATATCCATGAAGCTCCCAGAAACGTTCCTTGGCTCTCATGCCTTCTGAGTACTCTCCAGAATCGTTCGCGAGGTAACACCATTGATCTTGGGGGATCCCCTCTTGGGCGCTAAGCCAGTTGCAGTACCAAGTAGCTTCGTACCAAGTCATACCGATCATAGGAGAATCATCAGACAGAATAGTGGATTTCAATTGCTTCTGATCTGACTTCCAAATCAAATCCGGTGTATCTGTGGAAAAGGCTCTCCACTGACCGTGGGTTACCTCCTTGGAGTTCATGGCGATTGAACGATCAATGCGATAGATGTGGGTTTTTTCATTTTCCAGTCGTCCGAACTCTGAGGGAGGGGATCCTACTGTCAGTTCCCCAGGCTGAAGGACAACGTACGTTTGGCCTTGTGAGTTGACGTACCAATTTCGAGGCTGCAGGAACCCGGGTTTGTGGCCAGCGATAGCACTGCCGAGGGATTTATCGATTTGAGTAAGTGGCTTGGATAAGCCCCATTTCCTCAAGAGCCACTCGGCGCTAGAGTGCAAGCCAGCGTCCGGCTCATTCTGATAAATTTCCAATATTTTGGGTGAAAGGCTTTTTACTTGTGCATCGCCAAGATTGAGTTCTCCGAGGCATTGAAGCAGAGCCCGTTTGATGGAAACATTGGTTTCGATATCTAATCTTTCAATGAAGGCTGCCGGCTCACAACCGTGGGAACCCACCCAATGAATGACATAACTCCGAACACGAGGGTCGGAGGAATGCTGTAAATGCGGCCAGACATGCTCTTTGGCGTCGAATTTCAGGAGCATGATACAGGCATTCGCTTTTCGAATAGCGATCTTTTCCTTGGACTCCTCTGGCAGTTCCTTTGAATAATGCTTGGCCAGTTCCTCAATACCTAATTCGATGGCAGTATCCTGAAAG
>JBJTAQ010000772.1:0-4120 GCA_046090945.1 Pirellula sp. | reverse complement strand
AAGTCCTGAATCCACATCGGAACCGCACAGATCGCAAAATCACCGGCAATCCCGCCGCCGATCTGGAAGAAACCGATAGGTCGCTCGGCAGAGAGCTGTTTGTACCACCGCGCCAAATGCTCCATCTGCTGAGTTCCGCTTTTCAACGCCGAATGACTCTTGACCGTCCCGTCCATCACTCGAGCAGCGAACATGTTCCCAAGCGTGCTGTCTTCAATCCCAGGAGAATAAATCGGGATTTTGGCCTCCTTGGCCGCGATCATCCATGAGTGCTCCGTCGGGATTTGATAGTGTTTCTGCAGTTCCTTTTCCCCCAGAATCCGGAACATGTATTCATAAGGGAAATACTGCTCACCTTTCTTCGCAGCATCCTTCCAGTATTCGACCAAATGTTCTTGCATGTGCATCATTACGGACTCGGGGATACAAGTATCAGTGACCCGATTGAAACCCTCGTCGCGCAAATCGACTTCGTCCTGGGTGCTCAAGGCTCGCCAGTTATCGATCAGCTTGTACTGATCATGGGCAAACAAGTTGAAAAGATCCTCTTCAAGATTGGCTGCCGTACAAGAGATCGCGTGCACCTTGCCCTTGCGGATCATCTCCGCAAGGGATATACCAAGTTCCGCAGTGCTCATGGCACCTGCAAGCGATACCATCATCGCGCCATGGTCATTTTCGATGAAGCTTTTATAAGCCCTCGCCGCAGACAGAGTCTCCCGAGCATTGTAATGCCGGTAATGCTTTTCCATGAACGCAGTGATGCTCATTCTGAACCCTCGCTCCTTGCCTAGCTATTTCAACTTGTTGCACTCAGTGCCGACGCTTAGATGGCCAGCAACAAGCGACTGGGTGCTTCCAAATAAGCGATGATGTCGTTTAGAAATCGCGCTGCGGTTGCCCCATCTACCAAACGGTGATCGTAAGCCAGACTCAGTGGCATCATCAACCGCGGCTTGATCGTATCATCTGGCATCACCATCGGCAACTTGCGCGAACGTCCTACGAGCAAAATCGCAACTTCCGGAACGTTGACGATGGGAGTTGAATAAGTGCCACCGATTGCTCCCAGGTTGCTGATCGTGAACGTCCCGCCCCTTAGGTCGCTAACGGCAAAGTCGTTGTTTCGGACACGATTGGAAAGCTCGGCAAGTGCATAGGCGATATCTGGGATCGACATCCGATCGGCGTTCTTGAGCGTAGGCACAACCAATCCGCGATCGGTATCGACTGCGATCCCAAGGTTGACGTAATCCTTGTAGATGATCTGCTCATTTTCGGTGTCGATCACCGCATTGAGCGCACCGTGGTGCCGAAGGGCTGTTGCCACGGCTTTGATTAAAAACGGCATCGTCGTAAGCTTGATACCGCGCGAAGCGTAGTCGTCCTTGCTCGACTGCCGGAAGGCTTCGAGCTCGGTCACATCGGCGTCATCAAAGTTCACCACTCTCGGGACCGTAGACCATGACTTGTCCATCTGGCTTGCGATGGTCTTGCGAATCTTCGTCATCCGATCGACACGGATCGGTCCGTAGTCGTCGGTCGCAGGTGTCCCAGGCTTCTCAATCCCCTTAGATGCAGCTGCTTTGGCCGGCGATTCGGACATCGCTGTTGCCTGTCCGGTAGCTGTTGCTCCGGTTGCTGCACCGGCTGCAGGCTTCGACGCAAGTACTTGTCCTTGGTGCCGAACAATCGACATGACATCCTCGCGGGTGATTCGTCCGTGTTCGCCACTTCCATTGACTCCCGTAAGATCGACGCCGGCTTCCCGAGCAAATCGTCGGACCGCCGGTCCGGCAGGGATTACTTCTTCGGCGGGCCCTCCAACGGAGACTCCCGCAACAGGGCTCGTCGCAACCGTCGGTGCACTAGGGGCTACGGGCGCCAACGGCTTGGGCGGGGCAGGGGGGGTAACCAAGGGTTTAGTAGGTGCAGGCACTGGGTTGGCCGGTGCGGGATTGACAGGTGTAGTTGCCGGTGCGGTTGCAGCCGATGAAGGTGCGGCCGGTGAAGGTGCGGATGAAGCCGTCTTCGCAGGTGCCTGAGGCGTCGGTGCAGACGCGCTGGGTGCTGCTGCTCCAGAAGCCTCAATCGTGCCGATTACCTGACCTACTTTGACAGTCTGCCCCTCGCCGATACTAATGCTCAGTATCTTGCCAGCGAAAGGGCTTGGGACAGACACCGTTGCTTTGTCGGTCTCGAGTTCAAGCAGCGATTGCTCAAGCTTGACCACATCGCCAACCTTGACATAGATCTCCAGCACATCGCCGGATTCAACACCTTCGCCCAAGCTTGGCAATTTGATTTCTGTAGCCATGGATGGTTTTGCGTTCTACTTTCTAAGGGAATCGATTCGGTTGAAATACTCGGGGTCGCTTCAGTGGCGATTACGCAAACAATGGATTTTGCTTTTCAGGATCATAATCCAAATCCCGGATCGCTTGCGCGACTTCCTTGCCAGAGACAACTCCGATCTTGCTCAGTCGGTACAGCGTCGCGATGACGACCGATGCTGCATCGACCTCGAAGTGTCTTCGGAGCGCAGGTCTGGTTTCGCTGCGTCCCATACCATCGCAACCGAGGACGTAGTAGTCTTGTTGCAGGTAAGGCATGAGTTGTTCACCAACGGCCCGCACATTGTCGCTGGCTGAGATGATTGGACCCGATACACCCTCAAGCGCTGTCTGTATGTAGCTCTTGCGGGCCGGTTGATCTGGATGCAGCATGTTCCAACGCTCGACTGACTGTGCGTCGCGACGAAGCTGTGTGTAGCTGGTCACACTCCAAACATCGCTCGATATCGAGTACTTCTCTGCAAGTATTTTCGCAGCTTCGATGACGTGCCTGAGAATTGCTCCCGATCCAAACAGCTGCACACGAGCCTTCGACCCACTGGCTTCGACCGAAGTAAACTTGTAAATCCCCTTGATGATCCCATCCTCGATACCCTCGGCCATCGAAGGCATCTCGTAATCCTCGTTGTGAACGGTGATATAGTAAATCGCGGTCTCTTGCTCCTGATACAGCCGACGCATCCCATCGAGGACGATCACGACCGTTTCATAAGCCCAAGCTGGATCGTAGGCGCGGACGGTCGGGAACGCCATGGCGTTCAAATGACTATGCCCGTCTTGATGCTGTAATCCTTCGCCGTTGAGTGTCGTGCGGCCGGCCGTTCCTCCAATCAAAAAACCCTTGGCTCGCATATCGGCCGCAGCCCAGATCGAATCACCAACCCGCTGGAATCCAAACATCGAATAGTAGATGTAAAACGGAATCATGTTGATGCCGTGCGCCGAGTAAGCCGTCCCAGCAGCGACAAAACTGGACATCGACCCACACTCGGTGATCCCCTCTTCGAGAATCTGACCGTCTTTGGCTTCTTTGTAGTAGGAAATCGAACCCGAGTCGATCGGTTCGTAAAGCTGACCCGCATGGGCGTAAATTCCAATCTCTTTGAACATGCCTTCCATGCCAAAGGTCCGGGATTCGTCAGGCACAATCGGAACAATGTTAGAGCCGATCTTCGGATCCTTGACCAAGCGACTCAGCAATCGCACAAATCCTTGTGTCGTTGAAATCGACTTGCCGTCGAGCTGAATACCCATGAATTTTCGATAATCATCAAGCGATGGGGTTTCGGTGTGAGGATGCTCTGTCGGACGACTCGGAAGAGATCCGCCTAACGCCACTCGCTTGTCCCGGAGATACTTGATCTCCATGCTCGACTCAGGCGGCTTGTAAAACGGTGCGTTCGCCACCTGGTCATCCGAGATCGGAATGCCGAACCTCGAACGAAATTCGAGCAATTCCTTCTCATTCATTTCCTTTTGATTGTGAGCGATGTTGCGCCCCTCACCAGCCTCTCCCAGTCCATAGCCCTTGATGGTCTTGGCCAAAATGACTGTCGGTTGCCCCTTATGCTCGACGGCTGTTTTGTAAGCCGCATAGACCTTCTCAGGATCATGGCCGCCTCGATTGAGCTTCTCAAGCTTCTCGTCCGAATAGTTTTCGACCAGCTTGAGCAACTCCGGATATTTGCCAAAGAAATGCTCGCGAATGTAGGACCCTGGCATGCCCACATACTTCTGATACTGGCCGTCGACCACCTCGTTCATCC
>JBJTAQ010000771.1:0-3169 GCA_046090945.1 Pirellula sp. | reverse complement strand
TGTAGCGGAGGTCAACACGGCTCCGCTTAGCACCGATTTCAAACAGTGGATTGAAGCCGATCTGCTCAAGCTCAGTTCCAACGACATCGAGACGATTGGTATTCGAAATTACTCACTGTTGCCGACCAATCAGAACACCCTGGAATTGGTTCCGAACTATGACGCCGATATCACTTACAATGTTCGCGAGGCAAAGTGGAATGCCAAGTCGATGACGGTCTATCCTGAAAGAAGACCGAGCCCCCGGGCGCTTGATGACAGTGAAGAACTCAATGCAAATAAGCTCAACGAAATGAAAAGTGCACTCGACAACCTCAGGATTGTCAATGTTGCCAGAAAGCCTGCCGGGGTTGCAGCGGATCTCAAAGGCGACCAACTGGGTGAGGAGACCAAGGTTGCATTGCAGCGTCGTGGTTTTTTTGCTCAGCGTAGTCAGGCTGGAAGCGGCTACGAGATTTTCTCGATGAACGGGGATCTCCAAGTGACTCTCAAGGACGGTGTCCAGTACCTGCTTCGTTTCGGCAAGGGAGCAGGAGCAAGTTTTGAGCCCACCGAGGAGGATGCGAACGCTGGAGAGGATCAAAAGAAAGTTTCCATCAATCGGTTTTTAATGGTCACAGCTCGAGTGGACGAATCGAAGTTTCCCGAACCGGAACTTGAACGAGTCCCGGAAACGGTCGAGGAACTCAAAGCGCTTGAAGCGGCCAAGAAGGCCGCGCTGGAGCCAAAACCAACCGAGCCAAAACCAACCGAGCCCAAGCCCGACGAGCCCAAACCCGACGAGCCTAGTGCGGATGCACCTAAGCCCGAGGAAGCCAAGCCCGAGGAAGCCAAGCCCGAGCCGCCCAAAACCGAAGAGCCCAAAGCACAGGAGTCAAATTCCGCCGGGGTGTTGAGGAACTCGGGTGATCGTTCGACTCGCTATGTGGCTTACCAAGATCCCGCACCGGCAGAAGCCCCCGCGGTAGTCCCACCCGTTCAAGATAGCCGACCAGAAGCGACCAAGCCGCAAGAACCTTCAAAGGAGCTATCTGCAGAGGAGTGGAAGGAGCGTCTTGAGGCTGAAAAGGAGCGAATTAACAAGGAAAATCAGCGCAAGATGGATTCGCGGAAAGACCGATACGCGGCGGCCAAGAAGCGAGTTGCCGAACTCAATGCACGGTTTGCCGACTGGTACTACATCGTCAGCGATTCGGAGTTCCAGCGGCTGAAGATTGAATTAGGGGACCTGATTACCAAAAAAGGTGTAGGCTTGCCTAACGTTCCTGGGGCAGGATTGCCTGGGGGTTTGCCAGGAGGCCTGCCAGGGCTTAATATTCCAGGATTGCCAAGGCAGTAGCCATCCTCCCCTGACCCAACCGCTAACGACATGCTAGAAGCCAAGAATACCCAGCGCGCTTTGGTGCGCATTGGGTATGACGGACGTGTACACAAACAGTTCTTGGGCCCGAATGCTCTCGAGCGCTTTGATAATGAATGCCGAGTGCTCAGGTACTTGGAAGATCGAGGTTGCTCGTTTGTCCCTCGTTTGCTTGATTGCGACCCAAGGACATTGGAGATAGTCACTAGCAATTGCGGAGCTCGGGTTGAGCATTTGAGCGAGGGCAAGATCAAGGAATTGTTTGCCGAGCTCGAGTCTTTCGGCGTTCGGCATGATGATGCATTTCTGCGGAACATCACCTACCGATCCTCGGATGGTCGGTTCTGCATCATCGATTTTGAATTTTCGACGATTTTGGATCGAGGATCCGAGAGCACCACACGTGGTTCCAGCGGTAGCGACCTGGAAGCTTGCAAGCAAGCTATGGAGAAACAGTTGAAGGTCAGTTGGAGCGCTTGTTCGCATCCAGGCACATTCCGGAGCAACAACGAGGATCGATTTTTGGCTGTGATTTCGAATCATCAAGGGGTTCGTTATTTGGGCAGGGCTGGGTGCACATCGACTAGCGAGGGAGATACGATTTTTGCGGTCGCAGACGGGATGGGTGGAGAGCGATCTGGTGAATTGGCTGGTAAGATTGCGATTGATGAGCTAACGCGCATGTTGCCTAAAGCTCAATCGCTGAACAATCGCATGCTTGCGGAAACTTATCCGCAGATACTCCGAGATCTTTTCCTGTCGATTCACAAAGAGCTCAATCGCATAGGATTTGATATTCACTGTCGCAACATGGGATCGACCTTCACCGTGGCTTGGATTCACGGTGGTGTCGCGATGTTTGCGCACATCGGAGACACTCGTCTGTATCGGTTGGTCCGCGCCGAAGGCGAGAGCACTTATCCGTTGAAGATGGCTCAAGTTTCCGAGGACCATACTTTTGTCGGTTGGCTCAGGCGGACCGGCCAGATCAACGAGAGGCAAGCGAGGTTTCATCCGAGGAAGAATGTTTTATCCAGAGCGCTCGGGGCAGGACATCAGATTGTTGAGCCTCAAGTAGGATGGTTTGAATTGACTCCGGGTGAAAAATTGCTGCTATGTAGCGATGGGGTGATTGAAGGCTTGTGGGATCATGCGATAAGGGATTTGGTAAGCAGTTCGGAAAAAGAGCCCCATGAGAAATCGACGGCCGAGCGATTGGTATTATCGGCGGTCAGCGAATCTGGACGGGACAATTCGACCGCGATCGTGATTGAAACTCACGGATGAACCATTCCAGGGATGATCTCAAGCTGCGGAGCGATTAAGGGCGGAATAGTTCGAGCCGTCTGGTAATTCTGCAGAAAAAGTTCTGTGAATTCAGAGCGGATTTGTTGCTAGCGGTAGATCGGGCTATACTCTAGGCACTTCAGCGATGGTGATCGCAGGTTTCGTTTCTCCCCCCTTTGGATCCCTAGTGAGGATCTCATGATCGAACTGCATGGGATGCAGAACTTCGACAAACCCAAAGCGATGCGAGGAGGATTTTCGCGTCGAGAATGGCTTAGGATTGGCTCGCTGAGTTCGCTTGGGATTTCTTTAAGCCAACTCCTCGCCAGTCAAGCAAACGCAACAGGGGCAGTATCACCTGCGGTTGTTTCCGCTTTGCAGTCCAAGGGTATCGCCGGTTCGTTCGGTAAGGCCAAGCGTTGTATTGTTCTGTTCATGCTCGGCGGCCCGCCTCAGCATGAAACTTGGGATCCCAAGCCTGAGTCACCTGCCGAGGTACGGGGGGAATTCAAGCCGATCGCG
>JBJTAQ010000770.1:0-8175 GCA_046090945.1 Pirellula sp. | reverse complement strand
GAACTTGCATCGCGTGCAGATTTTGCGTACCAGACGCTGGGCGAGCACGGAGATGACCGAGCTGGCCACCATGTACGAGGGGACCCCCATATCGGTCATCCGAGTCACCGCGCTGGGCGCATCGTTCGTGTGTAGTGTACTGAATACCAAGTGTCCAGTCAGACTGGCTTGAATACCCATCTGAGCGGTCTCGGTATCGCGCATTTCGCCGACGAGGATGATGTTGGGGGCTTGTCGCAACATGGAGCGGATGATGCGAGCGAAGTCGAGTCCGATGTTGTGCCGGACTTCGACCTGGTTGATCCCTGGCAAGTAGTATTCGACGGGGTCCTCAGCGGTGATGATTTTCCGGTCGGGTCGGTTCAATGCGTTCAGGGCTGCGTAGAGAGTGGTGGTTTTACCCGAACCGGTTGGGCCGGTAACGAGGAAGATGCCATTAGGCCGTTTAATGAGGTTGGTGAAGTTTTTGAAGTCCCGTTCGCCAAGACCGAGCTGCTTGACACCGACCCGGATGTTGTCCTTGTCGAGCAGTCGCATCACGCATGATTGCCCGTGGTTGGTGGGGATGATCGAGACGCGCAGGTCGAGTTCCTTTTCGCCGACGGTGATTTTGATCCGACCGTCTTGGGGGCGGCGTCTTTCGGCGATATCGATCCTGGAGAGGATTTTGATACGGGACAGGATCGCCCCGAGCAGCCGTCGAGGCGGACTGTCCCGTTCGACCAGCACGCCGTCGATCCGATAACGGATCCGGACGCGGTCTTCGAAAGGCTCCACGTGAATGTCAGAAGCACGAAGCTGGACCGCCTCTTGAATCATTAGATGCACTAATTTCACCACAGGGGCGGATTCGTCCCCTTCGCCGTCGCCGTCGCTGATGCCATCCTCTTCGGTGGTGGTGAAGTCGATTTGCGTGTCGGTGAACTCTTGGAGCATCGAGTCAGCGGATTCTTCGCCGACTTGACCGTAGTATCGGTTGATGGCTTCCTGGATATGTTCCATGGGGGCCAATGCGGTTTCGACTTTACGGTTGAGGATGAACCTTAGTTTTTCGATCGTTTCGATATCGAAAGGGTCCGAGACGAGGACTTTGATAGTGTCGTCTTCGTCGGCGACGGGGATGATTTTGTTTTCCCGCGCGACCGATTCGGGGACCAACTCAATGACTTGGTCAGGGATGCGGATCGACTGCAGGTCGACGTATTCGAAGTGGTGGAATTCGGCCAGTGCCTGGGTGACTTCCTCTCCGGTGGCATAGCCGAGGCTCACGAGCATCGCCCCGACCTGCTTGTCCTCTTTTCTACCGAGCGTCTTGGCTTCGTTGAGCTGTTCGAGGGAAACGATTCCGCGCGACAGTAGCAGATCGGTGTAATCCCGGTTTGGTCCGGCCATAGATGAGTCTCCGTCGAGTGGAGAAAAGGCGATGTATAAGGTTTACCGATCGATCGAAATAACGTCGACGGTTGTGGTTCCTTGACGTTGTTCAATAAACCTATGCAAGTATACTCGACGTTCGGTGATATAACAACAAACGCGAAACGGGTGTTTGGGCGACGTTTTCCATGAAAAATCGGGTCGATTTCGATGGGTCAGCCCAAGCTGCCGTACCTAGCCCGAGTCTTTGGGCGATCCTTTTGGCCCTTTTGGTTCTCTACATCGTTTGGGGCTCGACTTATTTAGCGATTCGAGTGGGGGTTCAGACCTTCCCACCGTTCTTGATGGGTTCGGTCCGATTTGCGGTCGCCGGGGCAATACTTCTTGCATTTCTTCAGGTTGTCCGTGGCGTCCGGCTGACCTTTCGTCAGTGTTTGGACAATGCAATCGGTGGCTTTTTCATGCTGCTCGGTGGCAACGGCCTAGTTTCGTGGGCTAGCCAGGAGATTCCATCGGGCATTGCGACGTTGGTTGTGGCCTTGAATCCCCTATTCTTTGTATTGGCAGAATGGCTCTTGGGGGCTTGGAATCAGCACCAGCGCAATCTGAATTCGAGCGATTCTCTCGAGGTCGCAGAGCCGTCGGGCTTGGGATCGGTGGTGCTATCGACACTTCCGAATCGCTGGACACAACTTGGACTGTTGGTTGGTTTTCTAGGCTTGTGCATTCTGGTTGCTCCTTCGGTGATGAGTTCGGGGCAGGAACAATTGTCGCTGCCGAGAGTCCTCGGTTTGGTTTGGGCGTGTTTGAACTGGACGATCGGATCGATGTACATCCGGCATGCCAAGCATGCGGCCGATCCGATGGCTGGAGCTTCGGTTCAAATGCTCGCAGGAGCCTTGTTCATGCTAGGGGTCAGTTATCTGTTGGGGGAGCTGAAGGATTTTCACTGGGGCCAGATCGCCCCTGAGGCTTGGTGGTCGTTGATTTATTTGGTGATCGCCGGGTCGCTCCTGGGCTACACCTCGTTTGTATGGTTGATCAAGCATGCCTCGCCGACGCTTGTCAGCACCTATGGGTATGTCAATCCGATGATTGCGGTTTTCCTAGGCTGGTGGATATTAGGAGAACAGGTCGGAGCGCGAGTTCTCTTGGCCAGCGCGACGATTATTGCTGGGGTTGCATTGATTTCATGGTCCAAGCGATAGACCCTGGCAGATTCCGGGCAAACCGTTTATCATCTGGCGGGTTTAGTTTGCATCGAGCGACTCTTGCGGGGGATTACAGCAGGTGAGTGACCAGGGCAATCGCGGGTTCTTGGCGTTGGAGGACGGAACGGTATTCGAAGGCATATCGATTGGTGCCGACGGAGAGTGCGATGGCGAAGTTTGCTTCAATACATCGATCACCGGCTACCAGGAGATCCTGACTGATCCGAGCTATCGAGGCCAGATCGTCACGATGACCTACCCGATGATCGGCAATGTTGGAATCAACACTCAGGACTGTGAGTCGACGCGTCCACACGTGGCAGGATTTGTCGTCCGTGAAAACAGTCGTCTTCGGAGCAACTATCGCTCCGAAGATTCCTTGACCAACTATCTGGTCCGTCACTCCGTTGTCGCCATCGCTGGAATTGATACCAGGGCATTGGTTCGTCGTATCCGAGACCGTGGTGCCCAGCGAGGTGTCATCTCGACGGTCGATATGAGTCACGATTCGCTGGTAGAGAAAGCTCGCAAGAGCCCAGGTCTGGTCGGCCGCGATTTGGTCCGCGAAGTAGTCCCTGACTCTGCTAGGGCTTGGTCCGAGTCGCTCCATGATTTGGCCGCTGGTGGTTCGATCGACCCTGCTGGCCAATCGAGCCACCCCTTCCACGTCGTGTGCTTGGACTTTGGCATGAAATGGAATATCGCAAGGCACTTGGCCAACCGAGGCAACCGCGTGACGATCCTACCTGGAACAGCCAGTGCTAGCGATATCATGGCGTTGAATCCCGATGGAGTCTTTCTGAGCAACGGACCTGGAGATCCTGAACCGTTGACCTACGCTCAGCAGACCATCCGTGAAGTGCTTGGTAAGAAACCTGTCTTCGGAATCTGTTTGGGCCATCAACTTTTATCGTTGGCAAGTGGAGCCAAGACATTCAAGCTCAAGTTCGGGCATCGTGGGGCCAACCAACCTGTCTTGCAGTGTGGGACCGGACGCGTCGAGATCACTTCGCAGAACCACGGCTTTGCCGTCGAGGAGTCGACTCTACCGAGTTGCCTGGAGATCACGCACAGGAACCTTAACGACAATACGATTGCCGGGGTGCGTCACAAACAGGTCCCCGCATTCAGTGTGCAGTATCACCCCGAGGCGTCTGCCGGTCCTCACGATAGCTCGTATTTGTTTGACGAGTTCCAGCGCATGATGCATCAGCAGGCTAGCCGTTAACGATGCTTGCCAAACGCGTTATTCCTTGTTTAGACGTTCACGCTGGCAGGGTCGTCAAAGGGACCAACTTCGTCCAGCTGCGCGATGCCGGTGATCCGGTCCAAATCGCTGCTCGGTATGAACAAGAAGGAGCCGATGAGTTGGTCTTCTTGGATATCACTGCAAGTCACGAGCAGCGATCGATCATGATCGATGTGGTCCGAAGGACGGCCGACCAAGTCTTCATGCCACTGACTGTCGGTGGTGGAATTAGAACCATTGACGACATTCGGGACCTGTTGCAAGCCGGTTGCGACAAAGTCTCCCTCAACTCGATCGCTTGCAAGAATCCTGATTTTATTCGCCAAGCCTCCGAGCGTTTCGGAGCTCAATGCATCGTTGTCAATATGGATCCACGGCGCGTTGTGAAAGATGGCAAGGAGTTTTGGGAGGTGCACATTCACGGAGGGCGGACGCCGACCGGGATCGAAGTTGTCGAATGGGCGCAGAGAGTCCAGGAACTTGGTGCTGGAGAGATTGTCGTAATGAGCATGGATCGCGACGGTACCAAGGACGGCTATGATCTGCCGATCACCAAAGCAATCTCCGAGGCGGTATCGATCCCGGTGGTAGCAAGTGGTGGGGCAGGAAATCCCCAACACCTCGTCGACGCGATTCTATTGGCCAAAGCCGACGCGGTACTTGCCGCCAGCATTTTTCACTTCGGTCAGTACACGATTGCCGAGTCCAAGCGACTCATGGCACAGCATGGTATCCCTGTCCGGCTATGATCGGCGAATTGGTAACGCCATCGGTGCCAACGAAAGTCCGCCGGAATAAAGGCTTTTAGTACGAGCACATCACCAAACAATCTTCTCGGCTGGGAAGATCGGGCCTTCGATGCAAGTCCGACGAAAGTCCCAGTCGCTGGACCCTTGGTCGATCTTGGCCACGCAGGTGAAACAGATCCCGATCCCACAAGCCATCGGAGTTTCTAGAGAGACTTCGCAAGCCACCTGACGAAGGCTGGCTATTGTCGATACCGCTTGCATCATCGGCTCGGGCCCGCAGCAAGCGATCCTTACCGTACCACTCGCTTGATCGAGTTGCTCTTGAAGCACCTCAGTCACCCGCCCCTGATATCCGAGCGAACCATCTTCGGTAGCGATTGCCAAACGGACTCCGAGCGCCTCAAACGAGGGCAAGCCTGCGAGATAGTCTCGCGTCCGAGCACCATAACACAGCGTGACCGCTTGTGCATAACGCTTTGGAGCAGGCTCAAGTGCAAAGGACTGAAGACCCAACGCATCGGCGGCGACACTAAGCATAGGAGTGATCCCAACGCCCCCAGCGACGAGGATCAAATGATCGACAGCCTGCTTTGAAAACGCATTCCCAAGAGGTCCCCAGACCTCGATCGCTTGACCGACTTTGAGTTTCGAAAGCGCTCGCGTGAATTTGCCTTTGACCACATAAGCGACCGAGACGCTGCTGGCTTGGCCACCGGAATCGAAACCGCGATCGAACATCGCCAAAGCACGGCCGATCAGCGGGTCGTTGCATTCGGCCAAGCGAACCATGTAGAACTGCCCGGGCCGAGTGCTCTGGGCTAGCTCTTGAGAGTCGAAGCTCAGTTGCCAAGTATCCTTGGCGATCTGCCGATGGTCGAGCACCCTAGCCCGCTCAAACCGAAATCTGCTGGGGCAAGTTCGATCGTCGACCATGGGGATTCCTCGTTGTATAAATCTTTCTAAGTCCGTTGATTCTCCGAACACGCAGATTGTCGGAAACGCATAATACCTTGGCAATCCGAAACTGACCACTATCCAGACACCTTATAATGTCCGGTGATGTTTTCGTTTAAGGCGAGTTGGTTTGTCGGCTGGGGTGATCGCTCGCGTTGGTCGATTCGATGTTCTCCCCTGGAGAGTTTCTACCTTTGAGAGTTTCTACCTTTGAGAGTTTCTATGGTGAAGCTGATCGCTAACACGCCTTCGGTTCGGATACGAGCCGCGAACGACTGCGATGCGCGTTCCGATGGCCATTATGTGCTGTATTGGATGACGGCCTATCGGCGGCTCGAATCGAACTTCGCTCTCCAGCGAGCCGTCGAGCTGGCGGTCGCTTGGGATAAACCGCTTGTGGTTCTCGAAGCGGTCCGCATCGGATACCGCTGGGCCTCGGATCGATTCCATCGATTCATCCTCGATGGAATGCTCGACAACCAGCAAGCCGCCGCGGCCTTGCCGATCACTTATCTGTGCTACGTGGAAGCTAGTCCAAGGGACGGGGCCGGGCTTGTCGAGAGCCTAGCCAAAGAAGCCTGCGTGACGATCACCGACGATTTTCCGTGCTTCTTTCACCCCAAGCTTTACCGACGGATCGTTGCGAATTGGCCTTGTGCGGTTGAGCTCGTCGACAGCAATGGCATACTGCCAGTCCACAATGCCGATCGCACCTTTACCGTCGCTCATTCCTATCGCCGCTACATGCAAAAGGAGATCGCCAGACAGACCCCGACGTTTCCTCACCAGAATCCCCTACGCAACGTCGACTTGCCCAAGCTCAAGAGGCTTCCCGAGGCGATCGCCAAGCGCTGGAAGTTTCTCTCTCGAAAGGAGCTCGAGTCGTACGATCTTAGCAGGCTTGATATCGATCACAGCGTCAAACCCACTGCGACTCGGGGGGGCCGCAGCCAGGGGCTTCGGTTGCTCAGCGAGTTCGCCAACAAGAAGCTTGGGGATTACGATCAAGCTCGCAATGAGCCAGATCAGTACGGTTCGAGTTCCTTGAGTGCTCATTTGCATTTTGGGCATGTCAGCCCGCAGGAGGTATTCCAAGCGATCGTGTCGAGTGTGTCGGATTGGTCGTTTGACAAGATATCCAAGCCGAACGGCAAGATGAACGGCTTTTGGAACTTGGGCGTCAACGCCGAAGCGTTCATGGATCAGTTGATGACTTGGCGTGAGATCGGTTTCAACATGTGCGCTCGCGAGGCCAACTATGACCGCTACGAATCTTTGCCCGATTGGGCTCGAAAGACGCTCAAGGATCACTCCAAGGACAAGCGGCCTTATGTTTACAGTCTTGAGGAGTTCGAATCGGCCAGGACTCACGATACGCTCTGGAATGCAGCCCAGAGGCAGTTGGTCGTCGAGGGACGGATTCATAATTACCTGAGAATGCTCTGGGGCAAGAAGATTTTGCACTGGAGTCGCACGCCCGAGGAGTCGCTCGATATCATGATCCATTTGAATAACAAGTATGCATTGGATGGCCGCGATCCGAATTCCTACAGCGGTATTTTTTGGGTCTTGGGCCGCTACGATCGAGCCTGGGGACCCGAGCGCGAGGTCTTTGGCAAAATCCGCTACATGACTAGCGAGTCGACTCGATCGAAATTCTCGGTCAAGGGCTATTTGCAACGGTATGCACAACTACCTAGTCATACGGAGACCGAAGGGAAGAAATCGTGAAAGCCAAATCGTCAAAGGCTGCGGTCGTTTATCCTTGTCAGTTGTTTCCAGATACTCAGTGGATGTCTGGGGTCAGCCAAGTTTACATCGTCGAAGATCCGTTGCTGTTTCGTCAGTATCGATTCTGCCGTCAGAAGTTGCTGTTGCATCGAGCATCGATGAAGCGGTATGCCGAAGGGCTAAAAAGGCTGGGTAAGAAGGTTCGCTACATCGAAGCTATCGAGATCGAACACTCGTCGGAGCTTGCAGATCGGTTATCCAGCGATGGCGTGACCGAACTGCGGTCGGTGGATCCCGAGGATCATAACTTACTCCTGAGGCTCAAGCTCGGGTGCAGGCGGAATCAGATCGATCTTGAGATCGTCCCCGATCCGCATTTTCTAACCTCGATCGGGGATATCGATGCGTTTGTTGGGGACAAGAAGAAGCTCTTTTTCACCAACTTTTACATCGAACAGCGCAAGCGTCTTGGGGTTCTGGTCGACAAGCAGCAAAAGCCCGCCGATGGCAAGTGGAGTTTCGATACAGAGAATCGCAAACGATTGCCGGCCGGGCATGAACCCCCAGAGTGCTCGCTTGCAAGCGAGGACGCTTACGCCAAAGAGGCTCGCAAGTACGTCGATAAGCATTTTCCTGATGCTTTAGGGGAATCCGTACCCCTTTGGTATCCAACCGATGTGTCCAGTACCGAAAAGCACTTGGAACGGTTTCTTGTAGAGCGATTTAGCTTGTTTGGCGACTATGAGGACTCGATCAGCCGAGAGCATGCTTTTATTTATCATTCGGTCTTAACCCCGATGCTCAACGTGGGTTTAATATCTCCGCAGCGGATTGTTGAAAAAGCGTTGCTGGCGGGGGGAAAAGGCAAAGTTCCGATGAACTCGCTCGAAGGGTTTATCCGTCAAGT
>JBJTAQ010000769.1:0-2980 GCA_046090945.1 Pirellula sp. | reverse complement strand
CTTGATAATTTTTGCTTGATCACTTAGCTGTATTCAACCCCATCTCGGGACAACCGACTTCGGCGTACGTTCCATTGAGTTTCCCGGAATTCAGCTCCAAAGGAACAATGGTGTCGTCATCGATGGTAAGCTCGATTAAGGAGTCACTCGTCGAGTTGGTGTCGTAGGTTTCGTCGGCTTACTTGTACCCTCGTTTGATCGGTAGCTGGTAGGTTACCATGTTCTTGAGCCTTACGTGTTCGTGGACCGCTTGTTTGGCTCCCTCGTAATCACCCATCTGAAGTTTCGATTGGGCAAGAATCAACCAAAGGTAAGGGATTTTGGGGCATTGAGCGATTAACTCGTTGGCTAGGACTAAGTTCAGCGCGTGGAGATTTCGGATTTGCGAGCCCGAAAGCGAATATTCCAACAGAGTGCAGAGGCGATGCGTCGGATGCTGAATTGTCCAAGAGTCGAGCGTGCGCAGGAAGGCTTGGTTGTCAGAGACTCTTTCGGGATGCATCGAGTTTTCGATTTGATACCGCAGCGCTCTTATAAAAAATTCCCCTTGTGGAACCCCTGCTATATCATCCTGCATATCGTTCATGGTATCGAGCGCGCTTGCTTGGGATCCCTTTTGCCACAGCGAATAGGCCTTGATGGTTTTGGCGTGCAAATTCACTTTTTGTTTTTCCAGCGACAACTCGCAGGCCTCGATGGCCTCATCGAATCGCTGTGAGTTCGCTAGCGCTTCAGCGACATCATTGAGATTGAGTACTCCTAAGTCGGACCTAACCTGTTTGTCCCAGTCTTCGAGGAGTGCTTTTGTTCTAGCCGATTTGGCGAATTGCTGTTGCGATAAGTTTTCGAGTATTTCATTCGCATCATGGTTTGGTCTAGTCCAAAGCTCTTTGAGTTGCTCAAAGGTTAGGGGGGGGATGGGATTGAGTTCCGAGTCCGAAGATTGAATATGCCGCATGGGTTTGGTGGCATATCGATCGATCGGATTTGTGCTGTTGGTATCGCGACGCAAGTCCTTCGGCAAATAGGGTATGTCGGGAAACTCTTTGCTAGCCTGACGATGTAGATCATCAAAGTTCAGGACGATCGTTGAGATAAAACCGGTACTAAGCACGCATACGATCAACTCGTTTTTATCATCGCTTAGCCACATGCGTTTAGGCTTTCCCTCTTTGACATGGAACCGGAAGATCTCCCGCTTTTCGTCTAACGAATAGACAATCACATCCTGCGTGTTTGAATCACTTCCTACCAAGAGTCTCAAGTCGCTTGAGAATATCGCTGCTTCGCAGTCCGCATCGGGGAGATCGGCGATGGGCTGCTCCCATTGCCCGAACTTATAAATGCGGTTTGAGGGTGTCAGAAAAACGAGCTCATCCTGTTTGGAGAAGAATGCGTGATCATCCAAGCCATCGAGCAATTGAGATTTTCGGTTGTTCTGGCAGTCGATGAGCCATTGCTTTCCGTCTTGGACTTCTTTGATGACGATCCAATTCCCGGTATTACTGAACTCGATAAATCGACTAATGGGAATAGTAAATCGAATGAATTGATCGGGGCTGTCTATAGGCCAGCGAAGGATCTGACCTGCTAAGGGTAGTGCGAATAGATAACTTCCATCGCCGCACATTTGCACGGAATAAGCATTAAATGGTATCACTTGCTTTCGCAGGAGGCTTAGGGAAAGAGTCTCCCGGTCGGCGAACTGCAGGAGATTGGATTGATAAGTTAGCTGCAAGGACTGAGCCCGATCAATCGCATGGTATCTGGCTTGATCATCAACACCCACGAAAAACGGATCCAGTCTTTGTTCGTCTTCAGCGATAATTCTTGTGTTGTCGATTAAGTCGATTGCAGATAGTTTATCTTTAACTTCGAGCGAATTCGCAAGAAGGAAATGGTTTTTAGGATCCCATTGAAAGATATTAAAGCCTTCAAAGAATTGGGGAATCCGAAAGTTGTTGATGTTGCCACCTGGAGATTCAATCTCCAATCGACAATATTCCTTGTCAATCACATTGATCGCTAGCGAACGACTGTCGCTTGACCAGTAAAGATTGAAAAAGGACCAAACCCAAGGAATCGTGATCCGCTGGAGCGTCGAGATATTCAGTAGCTCGACCTTTTGATCCCAATAACTGACCGCGAGCCACTTTCCGTCGGGAGAGTATTTGACTTCGCCACCGCGGTGATTGACCTCGAGTTCATCGATGATTTCCCCGGTTGGCCACTGAATCCGTCGAAGCATGTGTTGCCAATTGGTGGTGGCAAACTCTTTACCCGATGGATGCCAACCAAACGATTGGATTCGGTCTTCGATCGGAAGAGATACGGTGCTTCCGCTTTCGAGTTCGCGGAAGTGGATTTCCGGGAAGTAATGGGATGCTACTGCAAGGATTGGAAGGGTTGGATGGGGATAGAGGATCGCTTCGTACATTGGCCCGGAGGGTTCAAGATGGTATCGAATCTCATTGGTAGCGGGCGTTAATCCCAAAATCGTTCCGTCAAACTTCATGCAATAGAGGATGTCGCTCGATGGATTCCAAAAACCCATCCCCATCGATAGGTTTTCGCGTTTCCAAAGCAGACTCGGGGGACTGGTTGTCAAATCCCAGCATTCGAATCCATACCCGATGTGGTTCGAGGTGTTTTGTTCATTGAATCCGAGGGTGGCAAAGTGGCCGTCGGGAGATATCGATACGAGTCGGTTTGGTTGAATTGAATCAAAGGTGTGTAAGTGCTTCCAATCGGGCATCGAATGCAGGTGAGTTTTTCCGTCTTCATCGCAAAAAAGGATATGGCGATAATCGTGATCGCACGCGTATTGCACTTGTTTTCGTGCCGCAGGAGCTTGTGGTATCGGGACTGCTTTTAACTCGGGCATCGAGAGGATGTCGGTAATTGCGCGTTGGACATCGGGGTTGGGATGGGTGTCTTTTAAGGGTTCTTTGGCTTCGTTGAGGATTTTGATAGCTTGGCT